>NZ_JACGBH010000008.1:0-100686 GCF_020138295.1 Campylobacter sp. Cr9
GCGACTTAATATCGTTTAATGATAAAATTCTCTTAGGATTTTTCATTAAATTATAGCTTAAATTAAACTTATATATTAAATAAACAGAATAATCAACAATAAAATCATTATCTAAATTATATATTGAATGATAAAGACTATTAAGCTCATATTCACTAAGTTTAAGAATACGAGTTTTATTTCTTATACCAGTATAACGAAAAAAGAAAAATTTTTCATTATTATGTTCTAAATAACGAAAAAATTCAGCTTTAAAAAAATTGCCTTTTTTAGTCAAAAAATTAAATTTATCATTAATTCTTAAGAAAATAACTTGGTCTTTAAATATGAAAAAATAGTTATTTTTTAATATTTTTATTTGAATGTTATAATCTTTCTCATTTTCATTGTTTTCTATGATTTCGCCTGTGTAATCATCAAATAAATAAAAATCATTTAATATAAAAATATTATTGCAATTATATGATAAAAAAGAACTTATTAAATAATCATATTCATTATAATATCCTAGTGATTTGATAGAAGTAGAATAAATTAAATTATCATTCTTATAAACATCTAAATAAAATCTATTATCTTCAAAGTATGTTTTAAAGGTGTATTCTAATTTTAATAATATTTTTAATATGCTTTTATAATTATCAAAATAATAAGTATTGTTCTCAAAAATTAGCTTAATTCTGTTCTTCATTTTTAGCCCTTTTAAAAATGTTCTCTAAAATATTTTTAGATAGTTGCTGATTAATAGTTATATATCTTGTAGTTGTTGTTATATTTGTATGGCCTAATAAGTTTGAGACCAAATTTATATCTGCGTTTAAATAATTTATTGAAAAACTTGCAATTAAATGTCTTAAATCGTGAATTCTAATATGTTCTAAATTATTATTTTTTAAGATTTTTAAAAATGCTTTTCTTAAATCTTTATAATGAGTTTTTGTATGTGGATTTGTGAAAACATAATCATCTAATCTATAAAAATCAGTTTTTAGCAAGTGTTCTTTTAGTCTTAAATATAAATCATTACTTAAATAATAGCTCATATTCTTTTTAATCTTATTATTACAAGCTCTTATAATATATGTTTTATTATTAAAATCTATATCACGCCATTTGATTTTTATTACTTCACTATATCTTCTGCCGTGCAATAAAAAAAAGAAAAACAAAGAATGAGTATTATTAGAGTTCATAAAAGCATTAATAATTTTTATCATAGTTTCATAATCTTTATTAAAAATAATTTTATTATCAAACTTAGGCAATTTTACCTTTATTGCTACATTTTTATTTATTATTTCTAAATCTAAAGCAAAATCTAAAACACGCTTTATTTTTAAAATCACATTCTTACAAGTCTTTACTTTATAATCATTATCAAGTAAAGAATTAATATAGTTTTGTAAATCAAGAAAAGTTAAATCTTTTACATTGATTTCACCTAAAAAACTACTTTTTATGTGCTTACTATATAAGCTTAAGTCTTTTTTATAAGTGCTTTCGCTTAATGTGTTTTTATAAGTATTGAAATATAATAAAAATAAATCATTTAACTTCATTTATGCAACCTTAAAAAATTCAAAATCAGATTTATATTCATTGATTATTCTGTTATTGCTTTCATAAATTAAGTGTTTATTCTCATAAATGATTGTTTGGTTTGTTGTTTCAATATGTATAAAGAATTTATTGTTTTTATAATCTTTCTCAAGTATATTATTATGCTTTTCTAATTCATTATTTAAATGAAAATAATCTCTTAAACTAGGTATGAAATTGAGTTTTCTATAAAGCCATAAAGGAACTAAAAAACGGCTCATTGTAAATCTTCTTATTTTATGCTTAATATACCAAGCAGTAAGCTTATCAATTTTTATATTATTTATATCATTATGCTTTAGATTTAAAAAAGTTTTTTGCAAATATTTCATTATGTAAGCTATTGAGTTATTTATGCTAGTTTGAAAGCCATTTAACTCGCCATTCTGCTTTTGCTTTAGAGTTAATTTATCTGTTCTTAAATTCTGTGGAGCGGGAAATAATCTCATATAAGCATTTTTAAAATCTTCTATGATTTCAGCGTTATTTGGTATAAATAAAACCATATGCAAATGGGGAACTCCTAATTTTTTATGTGGCTCAAAAACTTTACAATATTTGATTTTATATGCTTTATATTTGCGATTATAAAAATTATTAAATATCTTAAGCTTTTGATTTAAAATATCTTTTAAATCAACGATAGTTAAAGCTAATTTTTGATTTATTTTCTCTTTAATATGTTTTGGAATGCTAATTAAATCACTAGCTTTAAGATTTGAATAATCAGCAAATAAGAAATCTCTATATTGACTATCAAGGGTAGCAGTGATAAAAATAGGGGTATAGTGTTTTTCAATATTAAAAGCGTTTAAAACTTCAATTCTGTTTAATAATTCATTATGATAATTTTGGCAAAAATTACTTGAGAATGTAATTTCAAGTAAAGATTTAGATTTATTTAAGCCGTTTCTTACTTTGTGAAATTTTAAGTAATTTAAAGTTTTTTCAAAACTTTGTTGACATTTATACAAATCATTAGAGCTTATGCCATATTCATTCAAAAAATCAAATTCATTTCTAATTAAAATCATTTTTTATCCTTTCTTTTTTTGTGCTTTAAGCTTAAACAAAGCTTAATGATGAAATTATTTATTAATTAGACAAGGAAGAGCGTGTGCGTGGCTCACGCCACGCCCACTCTCTTCTGTCTTTTATTCTAATTTTTCGGCATTTTCTTCATCGCTTAAATATTCAATAGTAATCAATAAAGTTGTTTTTAAATTGTTTTTGGTTTTTGCAGAGAATAGATATTTAAGGATAGGTATTTCTTTTAATAAAGGAATACCCACTCTTGTATCATACTCGGTATTTTTATTAATACCGCTCAAAACAAGAATTTGATTTTTATATAAAGTATAAGAACCACTGAGAGTTTTTTTAGTTGTTTTTGGAGTTAAGCTATTATTGTCAATAATATCTTCAATACTTATATTTAAATCAAAATCTATTTTATTATTTAAAATTAGTGGCTTTATATCTATTTTTAAACCGACATCTTTATAAGTAAATGTATTACTTTCCGTTTTATTTGAGCTTTCTATCGTTTCTGATTTAGTTAAGTAGGGTATGTTTTCAACGATTGAAAAAGTAGTATTTACATTGTTTTTAATAGTTAAAAATGGACTTGCTTTAATTTTTGTTATATTCTTTTCGCTAAGAAAATCAATAAAAGAATAAAAGCTTTTATTTGAATTTATAAGTGAGCTTTCATTACTAGCACTAAATAAGTTTAAATAAGTTTTTAGATTTACGCTATCAATTATTTTAGTTAAAGATTTATATTTTATGCCTTTAGAAATTAAATCGGAATAATTTGTTTCGCTAATAGTGATTTTTAATGTAGCAGTTTTTAGGACTTCATCATTTTTTGAAATCTCATTTTTTAAAAAAAAGTAATCTTCATCTTTGCATAAAAATATAATAGTATTTGTGGTTTCTATATAATCAACGATTTTTACTTCATTTTTTATATTATCTTTATTTGTGCTTGGCTGATTAGAATTATATAAATCTATTATTTTTTTAACATACTTATAAGAATTATTTTTAAGCTTGATTGAGCGTAATTTTACGAAATTATCGTATTTTTCATTTATATAATCAATATAATAATAATTCTTGAATTTTAAAAGCTTTAATGATTTAGATTTTAAGATTTTTTCAAAATCATTTATATTTAAATCATCTAGCTTTTTTTGATAAATTATGTAAATGTTCTCATCTTTTAATTTATCATTTAAAATAAATGTAATGTTAGATTTTACTTTAAATAGGTCTATAAAATCAACTAGATTAAGCTTAATGCTTTCAGCATTTAAACTAATTAATAAAACCAAAATTGTGATTAGTTTTTTCATCGTTTATCCTTTCTTTTTTAATTTTTAGATTTTTAAAAACATCAAATTCATAAATTAAATTAATTCTTGAGAATTCAGAACTTAAAGAGATATTATTTATATATAGGTATTCAGAGTTTTGAAGAATAAAGCTTAAACTATCGTAAAGTATTTTATAATCATCATTAACCACACATACTTCACGCTTAAAACAAACAATACTATAAGAATATATGTTTTCATAATTATTTTTATTAATAAGCTTAGTTTCTTTTTGAGTTTCATTTTTTTGATTTATAGTATTAGGTTTTTTTAAGACTTGAGTATTTATATTTTTAGTAGTTTGTGGATTAGTTGGTTCTTTTGGTTTATTATTACTACCTAGTAAAACAGTAAAGCCTTTAAAAAGAAAAAATGTAACTACAAAAAGAAAAATTGCAAACCTTATGAACCTATTAACAATACTTTTTGAGTTATTTTTCGCTCCACTAATGTATAAAGCAAAAACTTCATTAATTGCGGGTAATGTGAAATTATCAACGATATCTTTTTGATACATTTTATAAGACAAAAACTGTCTATATTTGAATTTTCTTGTGTTTATTTTTTTAGAATTTGGTAAGGCTTGAAAAAAGAATTCAGCTATTGTTTTGTATTTGGTTTCAACTAATGCTAAATCTTGAGTAATCATATAAATATCAATGTATAAATGCCTATGATAAGTAAAAAACCAAATCAAAATTTCATCTTCTTTATCGTAAAAATTGTGGCATTCATCTATGATAAATAAAGAATTAAATATTTTTAATTCTTTTGCTTTTTCAATTAAAGTTTTATCATCTGCTTTATTTAAATATAGAGAATATAAGTTTTTTAATTTCTCATAGATTATATCGTGTTCGTATAATTTTATTTTATCGCATATTGAGAAATTAAACTCATTTATATTTGTATAGCAATAATCATAAGTTCTAGTTTCTTCTTTAGCTCCAAACAAAAAAGAAAATAAGCCTTTTTTATCTTCTTTTTTACTTTCATTTTTAATAGGCTCAATAAAAGATTTATATAAATGATGAACTGCGTAGTATGTTTTACCCGAACCAGGAATGCCAGTTACAAAAGAAATAGACATTACTTATCCAACTCACGTGGATTAAATCCATTATTAAGTTTTCTATTACCTAGAAGACCACTCCATCCACTAAGTTTCAAATTTGGATTTGTAATGCCATTCCAAACAGATAAAAGAGAAATACAAAGCCAAATTAGACCACGAAAAATAGAACCTTTAAAAATAATTAAATAAATAGGAAATACAATATCAAAAACAAAATGCAAAGGCGGTAAAATTACATTTTTAAAAAGTATAATAAAAGGATTAATCATTATAGCATTAGTGCTATTAATATCATTATTTAAATAATCACAAGCTAAATAATAAAAATCAATTATTGCTTTAAATATTGTCAATGAAAAATCTATATAATTATAAACAATAAATAAAACAAATGAAATATATAAAAATCTTGCAAAAGTTAAACCAACAACATTAACTAAATCTTTGCCTTTTTCAAATATAAAAAAATCAAGCATTTCGCTATGATTATTATAAGCTCGTTTTATAAAATTAAAGAAATTAGATATACCACCCATTTTAAAACCTTTCTACTTATTTAAAAAATTTAATACTTAATTTATATATTGAAATCAAAGACATAACAAGAAAAATCAGCCTAAAAACATTATGTAAAATAGGATAAGAAGGAGCAAATTCTTTACATATATCATAAGAACCATTAGTATGATATGAATTGCTAACACTATAAGAAAAATCTCTAGGGCAACTATTAATTGTATTGTAATTATCAATTTTTTTAAGCTCAAGACTATTTGCTAATTTTGCTAGTTCTTTAATATTATCAAAAGATTTATCAAAAAGCTGTATATACTCGCTTAAAGGAATTTTATTTAATATATTATCAGTTTCTTTAACTTGATTTTCGTAATTATTAAGCTTATTTTCTACTAAATCATCAACAAAACTAACATTATCATCAAGTTTAATAGTAATATCATCAACTTTTACATTTACATCAACATTAACTTTTGAATTTTCTTTATTTATACTTACTTCTGTGTTTGGTTTAGTGATTACAACTTCATCAGGTTTTACCGCTTCGTTTGGCTTTGTGATTTCGTTAGGTTTTACAACTTCTCCAACATTTACATCTTCATTAGGCTTTGTGATTTCGTTAGGTTTTACAACTTCTCCAACATTTACATCTTCATTAGGCTTTGTGATTTCGTTAGGTTTTACAACTTCCCCTAATCCAACATCTTCATTTGGCTTTGTGATTTCGTTAGGTAATTGAATTTTATCGTTTTCTTCTTTATTGTTAGGAATTGAAATATCAGGAGAAACTGCAACGCCATCATTCTCATTAGGTAAAACTAATTCTTCATCTTTCACATTAGGCAATGTAACAACAATATCTTTTTTATCTTCAATAAATAAGCCGTTTTCATCTAAAGTTCCTGCAACTAAAGAACCATTATTAATAGCTCCGATAACATTGTTTTCATCATCTCTTATTAGTATTTGTGAATTTTCATATTCACCTAAAAGACTATCAATTAAAGCTTTATCTTTATCGCTTAATTGATTATAATAGCTCTCATCATTCTTACTTGCTTCTAGCATACAAGTATCATAATTAATAACGCAATTATTATAAGTAGTTTGTATTGCTTTTTTCTCTAACTCGCTTAATTCTGATATTTCAACAATAGGAGCAGAATTAACAGAACTATCATAATCACTTATAGATTTTTCAGAACACATAGAAGAAGAATTTATACCTTCGTTAATCTTTAAATCACCACCAGAGCAACGAATAGCACAAGCAACAGCTTTTTTATTATTTAAAGGTGTAGAGCTTATAATAGAACTTAAGCCTTTAGCACCTAAAAGAAGATTTTTAAAACTTATGCCGTTTTTGTTTTTTAAACTAGCTAAAGCACCGCCTAGATAGTCTAAAGTAACGCCCGTGTAATTACCCATACCGCTAACAGCACAAGCGTAAGCTTTACGAGAATTAGCGTCTAAATCATTTATTGTTTTTTCAACTTCTTCATCTTTAGCAGATATTTGAAAACCTAATTCATTGTCATTAAAAAGATAGACATTATCACTCTTAAAACAAGAGCTTTCAGAGTATTCAAACATATTGTAATTATTGTGATAACCAAAATTGGCATTATAATAATAGCCTTTTTTAAAACATACGAAATCATTAATATTATAACTTTGTTCTTTATAGTTACAACCATACTCAGGATTATAAGTAGCACCAATCCAAGAATGTGATATTATTTTAGTTGTAAAAGCGTTTTCGCTTTTTTCTATATATTCATTTTTTTCTTGAAGAGTTAATTTTACTTCATACGGACTTCCATCATCAAAATAAGTAATTTTAACGAAAAAAGAACATTTGTCAGTAGGTAAAATGTGATTAGAATAAGCGTTGTTTTGAATAAGAGCAATAAAAAATAAAGAGTATAAAAACTTTTTCATTTTATTTGCTCTTTTAGTGATTGATATTCAATAACTAAATCATCTACTAAAGATTTATCTTTCAAGCTTAAATCATCATAATAATTGTAATCGTTGATATTATTTTTTAAATCCACACTATTTAATAAAGATAAATGATAAGAGATAAACAAAGTTATAAGAATGCTTAGAATTATAATTATAAAATAATCTAGTGTTTTCATAGTTTATCCTTTAGCTTTAAAGAGTGGTAAGCATATTAGTAGGGGCAAAGCATAGATAATCACATTTATAAAAATACTAAAGAATAAATCAAAGCTTGGAATATTAGTAATATTATAAATACTCATATTAGCTCCTTGTAAATAAAAAGATGATTATTTGAAATAGGCAAAAGCCTAAAAGAACAGCAGTAAGCGACATCAAGAAATTAAATTGTTCTAATGATAAATTAAGAGTTTGTATATCTATTTCTATCATTTGAATAATCCTTTTATGTGAGAAAAAATAAAAGTAGAAAATTTAGCAATTATGCAAATTGCAAGGATTGAATTAAAACAAACTATTAAAAAGCTTAAATCAAAATTATAAATCATTCTAATTTTTATCCTTTCTTGTTTTTTTTGGTTCTTAAAGTTATTTGAAATAACTATTACTTAAAGCTTTTAAATAATTTTTAGACTTATTTAGCTTTAAGATTTAAGTAATAGCTATTAATTAAAAAATAGGGTGGGTTGCCACCCACACGGGCGACTGAACGCCCTATTAATTGTTTTTTCGTGCTTTTTTTTATGGATAAAAAAAAAGACACGAAAAAACGGGGCGTTCAGTGTTTCAGAAAATGCAAAAAGTATTATCTAAAAAATGAAAGTGCCTTTTTTAGTGACCATACAATTGTAGTTGCACCAACAACGACACCAACACAAGAATAAAAGAATAATAAGTCGACAGAACCACTAAAACCAGTGCTTTCATTAAAAGTTACAGCAGCTTGAGCTGAACTAGCAAATAAACTTGTTAAACCTACAACACCTAAAATCTTGTTTTTACTTAAAAAATTCTTAACTTTTTTCATAATAAACTCCATAAATTAAATAAAATTAAATCTTTTTTTTTAGTTTGCAAACTAAATTAAACACTCATAAAAAGAGTGCTTAAGTTAGTTTGTGTAGTCAATCAAGACTACACAGCTTTTATTTTTTAGAATTTAAAATCTTCATTAATTCATCATAAGACATATCTATACTTACAGAGTATTCGTTGTTTTGATACACAGGCAAAGAGCCATTTAAAACTAAAGATTTATTTGTTTTAAAATAATTCTTAAAAGACATCGCTAGCATTCCCGCATCCGCATCAGAAACGCAAGGAATTTTAAATGTAAGACTAGTTTCTTTAGTATCCGTAAAATTAGTTTTTTCATTAAAAACTTCATAAACATTTCTACAAGATAAACGCACACTTGCGTTATACTTTAAGCCCGTTTGTTGAATTACGCCACTACCACTTGAGCGAACCAAACAAGAGTTAAAAACTTCATAATTTACCTTAAATTCTTCTTTTATAATTTCCATAATAATCTCCTTTTTTTACTTTTTAAATTCTGTAAATCTATCTTCATCTAAAAATTTATCTATAGCTAAAATACATCTAAAATAATCATTTAAAAAACTAATAAGTTCATCATAATTAAAACCATCGTTGAGAATTAATTCAAAAGTAAAGCAATCACTTTTTTTATTAAATTTGAATTCTTTAATATAATTTGATTCATAAACTTTTTTCAAAAAGCTTTCGTTAAACAAATCAGACGGAAAAGCAATATCAATAAAGTATTTACGTTCATACTTTTTAGAAATAGTGCAATAATCATATTTAGAATATAAATTAAATTCATAAAGAATATAATCTTCAGTTCTACGAATAGAAAAATACTCAACAATAACACCACTACTTAAAGAATAATCATTAAAAATAGTGTATTTAAAATCATTTGAATTGCAAAATTCATCTAATTTAAAATAAAAGCCTATATCTTTTAAAAAATGTAAGTCTTTCATTTTTTTATCCTTTCTTTTTTTTTATTACCTTTCTTTTTGATTATTTTTAAGTGCAAGTAAAGAAAGGATTTTAAACTTGCACTAAATAATTTTATAGTTATATAAAATTATTTAATACATAATACATTAATTTTTATATTATGTCAATAAAATTTTATATTTTTTCTTAATATTTTTTATATTTATATGAAATTATTTAATATTAAGTATAAAAAATATATTTCTATGTGTATAAATTTAATAAGATTTTAAAAACTTTTTATAGATAAAGTAAAATAAATAAATTAAAGGAATAAATATGACAAATAGGGAGCTGGCAAATTTTTTAAATATAACTTATCCAACCCTATATAATTGGGAAAAAACAAAACCTAATTTATATAAAATAGTAATGGCATATAAAAATAATAAAAACAGCATTGAAAGTAACTTAATAAATGAATTAATAGAAAATTTAAAAAAACTAAGCGAAAAAGAGCAAGAAAAAATATTACTTGAAATAAAATTAAAAATAATCAATAAAGAACTTGGAGAATGAAATTATCACTATTTTTATTAATAGCATTTACAATATATATGATTTACATATATTATAAACAAGATACAAACAATAAGATTAAAAAAAATAATTTTTCATTTATGAATTCACCATATTATAAAAGATACGATGAAAGCAAATTAACAATAAATACAATAAATGAAAAATGCAAAAGAGCCGATAAAGAAGAAAATAAAATTTCAGAAAATGAAAAAGAGTTTAATGAGAAATTTTATCAAAGTATAAAGAAATCAAAAGAGAGCAATATTAACGACTACTATATAAAAAAAGGTCAAGAATACGAGTATAAAATAAAATGCTATTTTGATAGTCTTGGATACAATGTGTATCCAAACGGCTATATAAATGGCAAAAAAGATAAAGGAATTGATTTAATAGCCTATAAAAATAACGAAGTGCATTTGATACAATGTAAATGCTATAAAAATCCACCAAAGCAAGATTTATTGAGAATGTTTGTAGGAGATTGTGAAATATATATAAAAAACAATCAGAACAAATTAAATAATAAAACTATATATAAAGATTTTATAACTAGTTGCAAAGAAAAAGATTATGGAGTTATAAAATTCTTAGAAGAAAATAAAAATTTAATCAATTATTTAATAATTAAATAAATAAAAATTAAGCTTATTAAATATATAATAAAATGTTTTTAAGTTTCTTGCCACTAATAATAGAGCGTAAGGAATTTTATGGATAGAATATTATTAATCATATTAATTTTAATAATACTATCTAGTAAATTATACTAGATAGATTTTTCATAATTAAACTTAAACTTATTATAAGTTAATGCTACTTAATGAGAGCTTAAAAACTTATTTTTTCTATTATTTTGTGGTTGGGTAGCATTAACCACATTAGAATAAAAAAAAGATTTAAGAACTCATAACCCGAAGGACGGGGGTTCAAATCCCTCTTTCGCAACCAAATTTCAATTTTTTTCATAGTATCTTAAATATTTTTTGCTCTCTATGAGTTAAATTTCCGAATAGTATCTTTTTAATACTTAAAATAAACTTAATGTTATGATTTTTTTGTTTTTAGGATTTTACTTTATATTTTAATATTTTTTTTCAAAACTAAGTTAAAAAATGGGTAAAAAATGGGGTTTTCTTAAGTGAAACTTAATATGGCTTAAATGCCTATGTGATAGGCATTTAAGGGGTAAATTTTTTAAATCTCGCAAAATTGTATAAATAAGAAAAAAATAGGAATTAGGCTTATTCGTTATTACTTGAGATTTTAGCTATTTGAAATAAGTCTTTTATGTATTTTGAATTTATTTTAAGCTGAAGTCCGCGAAGTCCTGCACTAACTACAAAATAATCAAGCTCTAAAGCTCTTTCATCAATAAATCTTACAAAATCTTTTTTCATACCAAAAGGAGAGCAACCTCCTCTAATATAACCTGTTTTATCCTTTAGTTTATCAAGCTTTAAAAGACTTAATGATTTTTCATTAACTGCTTTTGCAAAGGCTTTTAAATCAAGTTCTAAATCTCCTTGAATACAGCCTACATATAAAGAGTTTTTACCTTCACAAACTATGGTTTTATAAATATATTTAATATCTTGACCGGTCTTATTAGCAACGCAAATTGCTGATAAATCATCTCCTACTTCATAGCTTAATAATTCATATTCTATTTTTAATGTATCTAAAAATCTTGCTGCATTGGTTTTCTTAATCGTTTGCAATTTTTTCTCCAAACCTAATAGCACCTTCATTGCAAGTAAGTTTTAAATTTTCTCCTAAAATCAAAATAGTAGAACCCATTAAAAATCTTCCTAGCATTTCGCCTTTTTTTAAGCTTACATTATCGTAGTTTTTCTCATAATCTATTGCGTTTTTCATATTTGTTTGCACGCTTGTATCAAAATCAAATTCCATTTTGCCAACATTTACAGCTCCAACGAAAACCATATAAAAAATACTTCCATCATTCTTTTTACAAGTTAAAACCACACGCTCATTTCTTGAGTATAAATTATCATGTTTTGCAAGTGCTTTTAAATTTACGCTAAAAAGTTCAGCACAAAAATATTTAAGATTTAAAACTTGCATATCGCAAGGGCTGTGATAATTGTGATAATCCCTTGGGCTAAGGTATATATTTAAAAAATCAAACTCTTTTTTAGGAGTAAATCCTAATAATTCAGCTATATCATACTCTTTGCCTTTTATGCTAAATGCCTTTAGATTTGAACTTTTTGCAAAACTTAAAATCGTTCCATCACAAGGACTTATAAAGCCTTCTTCAAGCTTTCTTGTTTTTTCTAATCTTCTTGTAAATAAAGCTATTAAGCTATCGTATTCTTTATAGTCCTTAAACTCATCCATAGGTATATCAAAATGATTTATGTAGGTTTTGTTTATGTAATTTTGCATAAATTTTGGATATTTAATGCTTACAATTTTGCCAAAAATTCTTGAAATAATTTTTCTCATAACATTCCTTAAAGTTTAATAATAGCGATTTCACTAGGTGCTAAAAATCGTATAGATGGACCCCAAAATCCAGCACCACTGCTAACATATAGTTTTGTCTTTTTGCCTATTTCATAAAGCCCATGTAAAAATCCTTGCTGCATTAATACTAAAATACTAAATGGAAAAATCTGCCCTGCATGAGTGTGACCACTTAAAACCAAATCAAATTTGCTTAAATCAAATTTCTTAGCTACAACAGGCTGATGAGCTAATAAGATATTATACTTTTCTTCCTTATAACTTTTAAAAATAGGAGCTAAATCCATAGGCATTCCGTATTTTGCTCCCCTTAAGTCATTTACACCGCTTAGCACGATTTTACCTAAGTCAATGCTTTCATTTTCTAAGACTTTTATATTTGTTTGTCTTAATTTTTCTAGTATTTTAGTTGCGTCATGATAGTATTCGTGATTGCCTGTTACATAATAACAAGGCTTATTAAAAGTATTTAATAAATCAAGATAAGTAATTTCATCGATATTTGTATCAATCAAATCTCCTACAATTACTATAAAATCCACATCTTGAGCATTAATTTTTGCGATAAGTTCTTTTAGGAAGTCTTCATGAAGATTTTTGCCTAAATGCACATCACTTATCATTGCGATTTTTACTCCAAGTCCAGCATTAATATCTACATATTTAATAGGTGGAATCCTAATAGCTCTATAAATTCCTTGTAAAAAACAGCCAAATGCTATAAATAAAATACCTATATCGCAAATTAGTTTTAGGGTTTTTCTTCTTTGCTCATTAAAATTACCCTTAATAGTCTTTGCACTAATTAGCTTTAAAATATCATAAAAAATTGCTATCAAAAAGAAAAAGAACGAAAAACCTAAAAGTGCTGATAAAACCATATAAATAATATCAGGTAAAAAGTTTGCTCTCATAGAGAACAAAAACACAACATTACTAACAAATAAAACTACACAAAGACCTAAAAAAAATCTTTTATATTTAGGAAAAATCAAGGCAAACAAACGCCTATAAATATAAGCATTAGCGATAAATACAGCAACGCAAAATGCTATGGCAAATAATAAATGGCTTAGACTCATCTTAAATCTCGTAAAGTGATCTTAAATATTTTTCATCGTGAATTACTAAGCTTTTATCATCATTAAAACTAATAATTCCATCATTTTTAAATTTAGCTAAAAGTCTTGAAAAAGTTTCAGGTGCAAGATTTATAAAAGAAGCTAATTGAATGTGTTTTATTGTCTTAAACAACTCATTTTGTTCGCAAATTAATTTAGCTAGTTTTGCTTCAGCACTCAAAATCATTTCATTATGAACGAATTCTGATAAATATATTAACTTTTTTGATAAACCACTCAAAAGCGCTAATACAAAATCGCTTTTAGTTAAAAATTTATTCTTTAATTCATCAAAATCTATTTTAATAACTTCTCCACTATTTAAAAAACACGCACTAGCAGGAAAAGGAATATTTTCAAAGTTTGCAAGCTCAGCAACAAAAGAAATAGGAGTTAATTTATGCATAAAAATTTCAGCTCCTTTTTGATTGGTTTTATAAACCTTAATATTTCCTTTAATTAATAGATGTAAATACTTACTACTTTCTCCTTCAAAAAATAGCATTTCACCTTTTTCATAGCTTTTATGAATGCAAATTTTTGCTAACTCATTAAGCTCATTTTCGCTAAAATTTTTAAAAAAAGAAATTTGCTTTAATACTGCTTTCATTGGCACTCTTTTTACTTTCTTAAAATAGAATTATGAAAAATCATATCAAGGAATTACAAATGTTTAGATTTGCTCCATCGCCTACTGGCAATATGCATATTGGAAATCTTAGAACTGCAATTATTAATTATGTATGTGCTAAAAAATATAATAAAAAGTTTATTTTAAGAATAGAAGATACTGATACAGCAAGAAATATTAAAGGCTTAGAAGAAAATATTAAAGAGATTTTAACTCTTTTTGGAATTAATTGGGATGAGTATTATGTGCAAAGCACACATCTTGCAACTCATCAAAAATTAGCTGCTAAATTACTTGAAAACGGCTCGGCATTTAAATGCTATTGCACTGAAGCTGAGCTTGAAGCTAAAAAAGAATTAGCTAAGAATGAAAAAAGAGCTTATAGATATGATGGAACTTGCGAGAATTTGAAACAGGAATTAGAAAAACCTTTCGTAATAAGACTTAAAAAGCCAAAAGCTACAATCACATTTAAAGACGAAATTAAAGGCGAATTATCGTTTGAACCAAACGATGTTGATAGCTTTGTAATCTTAAGAGCTGATGGGACACCTACATATAATTTTGCATGTTCTATGGATGATATGTGCGAAGGTGTTAGTTTTATTATCCGTGGAGAAGATCATGTAAGCAATACTCCAAAACAAGAGCATATTAAAGCTAGCCTTGGCTTTAATGAGAGTATGCAATACGCACATTTGCCTATAATCTTAGACGAAGTTACAGGGCAAAAAATGAGTAAAAGACAAGATCATTCAAGTGTAGCTTGGCTGCTTGAGCAAGGGTTTTTGCCTGATGCTATTGCTAATTATCTTTTATCTTTAGGAAATAAAACTCCTAATGAAATCTTTACTATGCAAGAAGCTATTTCTTGGTTTGAAATAAGCAATATTTCTAAATCTCCTGCTAGATTTAGCATGGCAAAATTAAGATTTATAAATCGTGAGCATATAAAATTACTTGATGATGAAATATTAGTAAGGCTTTTATTTAAAGATGAGTTTTTAGCTAAGTTTAATAATCCTAAAGCTCTTGCAAAATTAGCTAAGCTTTATTTAGAAGAAGCTAGTACGCTTAATGAGATTAGAGCAAAACTTAGCGGGTTTTTCTTACCTTTTAGCGTAGTATTTGCAAATAATGAAGAATTTATTGAAAGTGCAAAATTATTAGAAAATGAATTAAAAAATCCTAATTTAGCACATAAATATGATGAGTTTAAGCAAAATCATTCTTGCAATCTAAAAGGCAAACAACTTTTCATGAGCTTAAGATTATTATTAAGCGGAGCAAATCACGGACCTGAATTAGCTGCTATTTATGAAATAATTGCACCTTGTATGAGTGAGTTTTTAAAGGTTAAAAATGAGCTTAGCTGAATTAATCGTTATATTTTTTGGTGTTTTAATTAAAGGGCTTGATTTATATTTTTATGTAATTGTGGCATATTGCTTGTTTTCTTTTATTCCACAAGCATTTAGCCATCCTATCGGATATAAAATATATATGATAGTTTATAAATTAGCCAAACCTGCATTTGATTTAGTCTATATGATAATACCTGCTAGATTTTTAACAATAGGAATGATTAGTCTTACTCCTATTGTGATTTTTGTAGGTATTCATTTATTACAACTTGGACTTATTCAGTTATTAAAGTTTATTTTAAGCATATTTTAAAGGATATTAATGAAAAAACTACTTAGTATTTTAATAATCACTCAAGCATTGTTTTCATACACTTATGAAGAATTAAAACAAGAGCCAAATTCACTTGCTAAAGACTTCTTTTTATACAATTTATTAAAAGATAAAGAAATCAAAAAAGAAGATTTAAAGGAATTTAAAAGCCATATATTTCGTTTTTTAGGCGTTATTAAAAAAGAATATGACAAAGTAGCTATTAAAGAAGCTCCAAAGCCTTTAAGCCCTGATTCTTGTTATAATTATTCTATTAATTCTATTATGAACGCAAGCGAAAAATGTCAGGTTTTTAGACTAAAAGAAGTGAATTTTGCTAAAAAATTAAGTGTTGAAAATCTAAAAAAATTAGCAAATACTTTTAAAGATAGTAATAAAGAACTAAGCTCACAATTAAGTATTCTAGCAAATAAAAATCCAATAGCACAAAGCATTAAAACAGGTGATGGCAAGACCTTGATGAAGCTTTATTATGATGGGTATAAATTAGATGATTTTTCTCCAGGTCCAAAGACAAGAGCTAGTATGATGGAGCATCCTAATGCTTATAAATTTTTAAACTCAGCTTTAGTAGATGATAAATATCCAAAAATAAGAGAAAGATTAAGCTTATTAGATAAAGAAGACGCTAAAGAAGATTTAGCATTTGCTTTAGGTTTAAATGCTTTAATGTTTAACAAAAACGCTTTAGCAGAGAAATATTTTTTAAGAGCAAGTAAAACTTATAAATACAAAAGACCAAGAGATAATGCCTTATTTTTTGCATATTTAGCAAGTAATAAAACAAGACATTTAGATACTTTAGCAAATAGTGAAGATTTAAACATTTATAGTATTTTAGCAAAAGAGCTTACAAACACACCACTTCCTAAAATCATAACCCCAAATCCAACAAAAACTATTGATTATCCAATAGATGATGCTTTAGTTCAAGCAAGATTTATGATTGAGCTAAAAAATGCAAATAAAGAAAAATTAGAGCAAATGAAAGAGCAATTTGATGCTAAAAATACTCAAGGTCAATATTTAGTAATTAGCGATAAATTAAGTAATTTTAAAGATAACATTTATCCTATTCCATTCCCCGAAGAGCTAAGTAATTATAGTATAGAGCAAAAGGCTTTAATACTTGCAATTGCTAAGCAAGAGAGTAGATTTTTACCAGCTTCGGTTAGCACTTCTTATGCTTTAGGTATGATGCAATTTATGCCTTTTGTAGCAACTCATACGGCTAAGGTTGATTTTAATGATAATAATTTTGATGTTACAAATATGTTTAAGCCAGAAATTGCATATAAGTTTGCAAATGCACATTTAAACACTTTAAAAAAGGGAGTAAATCATCCAGTTTTTATAGCTTATGCTTATAATGGTGGTTTAGGCTTTACTCAAAGAATGCTTAAAAAAGATTATATGTTTAATAGTGATTCTAAATATAAAAAATATGAGCCGTTTTTATCAATGGAATTAGTGCCTTATTTAGAAAGCAGATTGTATGGTAAAAAGGTTTTAGCAAATTATTATATCTATCTTAAGATTTTAGGAAAAGATGTAAAAATGAGCGATTTTATAAGAGATTTAAACAAGCAAAGTGATGCTTTAAAAGTTAGGAATTAATCTTTAATTCCTAATTCAAATTCTTAGTAATTTTAAAAGAATTTGAATTAGGAATTTGCTTTTTAAAATGCTTTATTGTTTTAATAATCTTTGTTTTTAAAATCAGTTATTTGATTTAATTTTACTAAGAAAATTCATTTAAGTTTTTTAAAAATATTTATAAAAATTGAAAAGAATTTGAAATAGGAATTTAAAAAAATAATATTTAGATTTCATAGAAGAAAAAGAATTAATCTGTTTTATACAAATTCAAATTAAAAAAGCTAATTTTAACTTCTTAAGAATAATCTTATAAGTGTCAAAAATCAATATTAAAACAAATTCCTATTTCAAATTCTTTCTTTGTTTAAATACTAAAACATAAGCTTAAAATAATTCTATATTTCTTCTTATTTCAACTCTTGCACGGATTATTTGTGGTTTTTGTGGTTTGGGTGGTTTGGGTGGTTTGGGTGGTTTGGGTGGTTTGGGTGGTTTGGGTGGTTTGGGTGGTTTGGGTGGTTTGGGTGGTTTGGGTGTGTTTTGTTCCGAGCGTATAATGATTATCAATAGTTTTTACTTAAATTATTAAAGAATTTGAAATAGGAATTTGATTTAAAATACTTAATCCCTAAATATTTTAGGGATTAAAGTTTTAATAAAAGATTATATGAACCTTTTGGCTACCATGAACGCCAAATACAGTTACAAGCTCAATATCAGATGTTCTACTAGGACCTGCTATGTATAAAATATTAGTAGGTAATACATCGTTTTCAGCCTTTATTCTAGCAAGACCACTTGCAAGTGAAGGCTCGATTTTCGTCTTATCAAGTAGCATAATGCAAAGCATTGGTGCAAGGCTTAACATTCTAGGTTGGCTAGCACTTGATTTTACACAAGCAACCCCATGTGAGCTAATAGCAAACTCTACATCAATTACTGAAAAATCACTATGAAAAACTTCACTTCTTAGCTCTTCAACACTTTTATCAAAACAAACTTTTTTGCTTGCATTGATTTTTTCTACATTAGCACTTAAGCTTTTTGGATAAATTAATGATGTATATCCATAAGAGCTTGTGATTTTGTTTATTTCATCATAAACATTGTCTAAGCCATCAACTTCATGAACTTCAAATTTATTTTCGCTCATTTTGATTTTTGTTTCTTCTAAAGGATTATCGCTTTGTTTTATATGAACGCTTGGATCTACACTTTTTTCGTTTAATTCGTGCTTTATTCCACATTCAATTGCGTTTAATATTTGATTTCTTGAGCGATTGCTGATTTCTTCAATTCTTTTATTCATAAGAAACTCCTTCTAAGTTCTCTAATTCTTTATATATATTTCCTTTAAGTTCAGGTAAGTCTTTATATGTTGCCCAATTTTTAAGCACAGGCAGACTTGTTCCTACGCTTTGTAATAGCCAGTTAAACTTACTTGCATTACCAATAGCAACTCTCCACATTTTTGGACTTGTAGCAATATCAGCAAACTTAGCAAATCCATAGCTTTCCATTGCACTATGCTCTAATTCATTTGCACCTAGTGGAGCATTATCTCCAGCTTCACCTATCTTATCACGGCGTAGTTTTCTAATCATGCTATCAAGTGGGATTTTTACAGGGCAAACTTCAGAGCAACGACCACATAAAGAACATAAACTTAAAATATCTCCATGCTCATTCATTCCGAATAATTGTGGCGATATAACTTCTCCGATTGGTCCAGGATAAACAGCATCATAGCTATGACCGCCGATTTTATCATACACAGGACAAAAGTTCATACAAGCACCGCATCTAATACAGCGTAACGCTTCATAATAATTTTCGTTGCTTAAAATATTTGTTCTATGGTTATTAAACAATATCACATGCACTTCTTTAGGACCATCTAGCTCATCAGCTTTTCTAGGACCTGTGATTATATTATTATATGCAGGTATGAATTGTCCCGTTGCTGAAGGGGTTAATAATGTATCGGTTGTAGCTGCGTCAGTAAAGCTTTCTACGATTTTTTCAATTCCACAAATTGCTACATGAATAGTTGGAGCTGTAGTACACATTCTACCATTACCTTCATTTTCAATCAGCCAAATAGCACCTTCACTAGAGATTGCAAAATTCACCCCACTAATACCCATTTCTAAGCCTTCAAATTCATTTCTTAGATGAGTTCTAGCAATTGCGTTTAATTTCTCAGGCTCACTTTCTTTTGCAACGCCTAATTTTTCGCTAAATAATTCTCCAATTTCATAGCGGTTTTTGTGAATTGCAGGAACAACGATATGAACAGGAGTTTCATTGCCTAATTGTAAAATTAGCTCTCCTAAGTCAGTTTCAATCGCATTTAAGCCTTTGTGTTCTAAATAATGGTTTAAGCCGATTTCTTCGCTTGCCATTGATTTGCCTTTTAATACCTTGCTAACTTTCTTTTCCATCATTAGCTCATAAATTATCTCGCAAGCATCTTCTTTGGTATTTGCAAAATGAACTTTCATTCCATTTTTTGTAGCGTTTTTTTCAAATTCTAATACTCTATCTTTTAAAGTATATAAAGCATTATTTTTTGCTTTTTGTGCCTTTGTTCTTAGCCCTTGCCAATCTTGAAATTTTGCATTAATTAAAGCTTTTCTTCTATCTTGTAAAGCGTGCATTGCAGAGCTAACGTTTTCTCTCATTTGCTTATCAGCTAATTTAGTTTTGATTAATTCGCTATGATTTTTCATATCTTTTCTCCTTGCATTCTAGCAGCTAAAAAGTCATATAAATGATAAGTTTTTATATCAAGACCCATTTTTGCAATTGTTCCACGAATGTTTAATAAACACCCTCCATCAGCAGAGATTATAACTTTTGCTCCACTTGCAACAATATCATTTACTTTTGCTTGAGCCATTGCGTTTGAGATTTCAGGTTCTTTTACACTAAATGTTCCACCAAAACCACAGCATTCTTCTTCGTATTTAAGTTCAACTAATTCTACATTTTTAAGACTTCTTAATAAATTTTTATTAGCATCAATGCTTTTTTGAACTCTTAAAGCGTGGCAATTTGTATGCCAAGTAACCTTAATAGGTTCGCCCTTATCTTCAATCTTAAATCCGATTTGCTCTAAATACTGACTAAGCTCTATTACTTTTGAGCTAAATTTTTTGATTTTTTCATAATTTGCATCATCTTTAAAAAGCTCAACATAATCATGGCTCATCATACCGCCACAGCTTCCGCTAGGAATTACGATAGGTAAATCTTCATTGAATAACTCAGCATTGTATAAAGCTACTTTTTTAGTATCTTTAAAATATCCTGTGTTATAACTAGGTTGCCCACAACAGGTTTGATCTTTTTTAAAAATCACTTCAACTCCGGCACTTCTTAAAAGCTTAATAGAGTTTAAAATCGTGTTCTGCATAGCAGCACTTGCTAGACAGGTTGCATAAAAATATACTTTTTTTTGCATTTTTAACCCTTTTTAATAAAATGATAATTTATTATATTACTTTAACGATATTAAAGGGTTAAGATGATTTTCTATGCGATTATTTTTTTAAATATTTTTATTTATTTTTTAGGGTTTTTAATCGGCAAGCGTGTTTTAGTAAGTAATTTTGCACTTTATCATGGAAGTGATTTTTATACATTTTTTACTTATTCATTTTTGCATAGTGATTTTAATCATATTTTTATGAATATGGTTATGCTTTTTATGCTATCTCATATTCTTAGATTTTGCAATAAAACTCATTTAGTGTTAGTGTATGTTTTAGGTGCTATTTTTTCATCTTTAGCGTATTATTATTTAATGATAAATATGGGATATTATAATTTTGTTTTATTAGGTGCTAGTGGAGCTATTAGTGCTTTAATGGGCTATGCAGCAATTGTTTTAAGACAAAATGGCTTTTTTGTAGCGATTGCAATTACAAGCTTAATTAGTGCTTTAATGTTTAGTAATGTAGCGTGGCAAGCACATATTTTTGGAGCAGTATTTGGAGCAATTTTTGCTTATGGAGTTTATTTTTTAAGGAGATAAAATGAAGAATTTTTTAAAAGGTTTTGGTTTAGGCTTTGGCTTATTAGTGTTTTTTATTTTAGGTTTAATGATTTCTAAAGCTTATAATTTGCTTATTACAAATGATAAAAGCCAAATTGTAAGAAATATAGAAGTATCAAAAAAGGCAAATTATGATTCATACATATCATATCCTAGATTTAGTGCTAGCAAATTTTTAAGCACTAAAGAAGACTTAAGCGATAGCGAAAAAGCAAGTATTACAAATACATTTAATAAGGTTTTAGAATTAGTAAGAAATAGTAATATTTGCGTAGGCGGTAGCTATATGTTAGAGCAAAATATTGCTTATAAAGATGGTTTAAGTGTGCCTAGTGGATATAGATTTAATTCTGGTTTTGAGTGTAGATTTAACAAAGATGAGCTTAGTAGCTATCAAAATTTATTAAAAAACATAAATGAAATTCTAGCTAATAATGACTATATTGCACTAAATATCCCTGCAATAAAATCAATAGTAAGTGATAATACTTTAGATAAAATTCAAGATGAATTACATGATGAAATATATAAAAAAGCTGATGAATTAGCAAAGCATTATTCAAATATTTCAAAGAAAACTTGTGTAATCTCAAATATAACTTATGATATTCACGCATACCCTAAGAGATTAATGAATGCTGATATTGCTTATAGTGTTCCTGTTGAAAACGATACACTAGAAAGATTAAAAGCAACAATTACTTTAGAATGTAAATAAGGATGAATTATGAGCGAGATTTTAACAAAAGGTTGGGCTGCTTATGATGAAGCAGCTAATTTTAAGCCAATTACTTTTAAAAGAGCTGCGTTAAAAGATGATGAAATATTATTAAAAACTCTTTATTGTGGGATTTGTCATAGTGATATTCACGCAGCAAGAAATGAATGGGGCGTTACAAAATATCCTATCGTTCCAGGTCATGAGATTGTAGGAGAAGTTGTTCAAGTTGGCAAAAATGTTAAGGAATTTGAAATAGGAAATAAGGCTGGCATAGGCTGCTTGATTAATTCTTGTGGCGAGTGTGAAGCTTGTCTTAATTCAAACGAGCAGTTTTGCTCAAAAGGCGCTGTATGGACTTATAATAGTGTTGATTATTTTAATAATAATGAAATCACAAAAGGTGGATATTCAAATTATATAAAGGTTCATAAAGATTTTGCGATAAATATTCCAGAAAATGCACCGCTTGAGCTAATCGCACCGCTATTTTGTGCAGGAATTACTACTTATTCTCCACTTAAGTTTTCAAAAGTTAGCAAAGGCATGGATGTAGCAATTGCAGGATTTGGTGGTTTAGGTGTAATGGCATTTAAATATGCTAAGGCAATGGGTGCAAATGTAAGCGTAATCGCAAGAAACGATACTAAAAAACAAATTGCATTAGAACTTGGAGCAAGTAATTATTATAACGATATTAATAATGTTGATAAAAGATTTGATGTAATAATTAGCACAATTCCAAGTAAATATGATGTATTAGCATACGCAAGAGTTTTAAAATACGGCGGAGAAATGGCAATTGTAGGCTTGCCTCCGATTGATGAAAAAGTATCAATTAGCCTAAATGCTTTAATTAGAGTAAGTCATAAGAAAATTTATGGCTCATTAATAGGCGGGATTAAAGAAACTAAAGAAATGCTTGAGTTTTCACTAAAGCACGAGATTTATCCTGAAGTAAAAATCATAAGTGCAGACGAGATTAATAAAGCTTATGATGATTTATTAAATAATTCTAGCTCATTTAGATATGTTATAAAATTTGATGAGTAAGAGATTAATCTTAAGCCTAATTTCTTTAGGCTTAATTTCGTTTTTAAGCGTATTAATAGAAACTTCTTTAAATGTAACTTTTGAATACTTAACAAAAACTTATGAAATTGATATAAAAACAGCATCACTACTTACTTCTATGTTTTTATTAGCTCTTACTTTAATTATGCCTACAAGTTCATTCTTATTACAAAGATTTAATACAAAAAAATTATTTATATTTACAAATTTTTTATTTTTATTAAGTCTTTTAGTGTGTGCTGGTTTTAATAATTTTTATATTTTAGTTCTTGCTAGATTTTTACAAGGAATTGCAGCAGGAATTGCCTTGCCTTTAATGTTTAATATAGTAATTATTAAGGCTAGTAAAAAGTATTTTGGATTTTTAATAGGATTTTGTGTATTTTTAGTAGCTACTGCACCTGGTTTTGGACCAATTTATGGTGGGTTTATTATGAAATATTTTGAATTTAGAGATATTTTCATATTCTTAATACCTTTTTTAGTGTTTGCATTGATTTTAGGGATTTTTAATATTGATGATTTATCTAGCAAGGCTAGTTTTGATTATAAAGAATATTTTTTGATTTTAGGATTAATTGTAAGTTTAGTTTGTAGCGTTGATAATATCGGATTTTTTATAGTATTTTTGCTTTTATTATATTTATTAATAAAGCTTAAGAGTAATATTTTAAAAGTTGCTTTTAATTATAGATTTTTTTGTTCTAGTTTAATGGTATTTTTAATGCAGTTTTTTGCTTTATCTTATTCTTTAATACTTCCTAATTATTTGATTTCGGTATTAGAATATGATAGTTTTAATGCTAGTAAAGTTATGTTTTTAGGCTCAATTAGTGCTGCTTTATTAGCTCCTATTAGTGGATTTTTAAGCAATGTTATAGGTAGTTTTAAACTTGCATTTGCTGGAGTAATATTAATTATTTTTTCAAATATTTTATTTTTATATTTAGATGAAAATTTATTAAATTTTTCAATATCGTATTTAGTTTATGCTTTCGCTCAAGGAATATCTATGAGTGTAATTATTGCTTATTCAATCAATTTAAGTAGCGATAAAACAAATGCAAATACTTATATAAATACTTTTCAACAATGCTTTGGAGTATTAGGAGTTTTGGTAATTTCAAAAGTATTTAATGATAATTATTTAATAGGATTTAAAAACTCAATATATGTGATATTAAGCCTTGCATTTTTGCAACTAATACTTATTTATTTTGCTTTTAAAAATAAATGTTAGGTCAAGATCTAAATTCAAATTCTTTTGTTTATTTTAATCTTTTAAACTAAGATTTTAAAGGATTAATAATGGAAAATATTTTAATGTTAATGATAGGCGTTTCAATTTTTTTAGTTTTTATTGTAATCGCTGCTTTTATTTGGGGATTTAAAAATAGGCAATTTAGCGAGAATAAAGGCTTTTTAGAATTAAACGACAGCGAAGAAGCTTTGCAAGATGCAATAATTTTAGAAAATCGCAAAAAAGAATTAAAAAATCCTAAAAAAGCTTTATTTTTAGATAGAGATGGCGTGATAAATCGTGATTTTTCTTATGTTTATGAGCTAGAAAAATTAGAATTTATGCCAAATATTTTTGAAATTGTTAAGTTTTTTTATGATAAAGGATATTTAATATTTATTATCACAAATCAAAGTGGAGTAGGGCGTGGATATTTTAGCGAAGAGCAAATGAATATTTTTAATAATGCAATAATTAAAGAATTTTCTAATCATCAAATTAATATTGCTAAAATTTACGCTTGTTTGCATACACCAAATGATAATTGCGAATGCAGAAAACCAAAAGCAGGAATGATTATAAAAGCTTGCAAGGAGTTTAATATAGATTTAGCAAACTCTATTTTCATAGGAGATAAGCCAAGCGATATGCAAGCTGCTTTTAATGCAAATATTAAAAATCGCTATTTATTTAGCGATAATGAAAATTACGAAAACGCTAAAAAAATTAGTGATTTATTAGATATTAAAAAGGATTTTTTATGAAAAATATAAAAGCCCTTGTTGTAGGGGATTTGATACAAGATATTTATATTTTTGCAAATTGCACGAGAATTAGCCCAGAAGCTCCTGTGCCTGTCATTGTTCCAAAGGAAGAAAAAAAGGTATTAGGTGGAATGGCAAATGTGGCTGCAAATTTAGCAAAACTTGGTGCTAGTGTTAGTGTTTTGAGTGTTTTAGGTAACGATGAAAGCTCAAAATATATAAAAGATGAGCTAAATAACAAAGGCATAACTTGCTTAATCTTAGAAGATACAAATAGAAAAACAACTACTAAAACTCGTATTTTTGGCTCAAATCAGCAAATAGTAAGAATTGATGTAGAAACAACAGAAGAAATCAGTCAAGATTTAGCAAATAAATTAATAAATTTAGTTTTAGATAAACACTATGATGTAATAGTTTTTAGCGACTATGCAAAAGGAGTTATTACGCCATATCTAGCACAAAAACTAATTGAATATGCAAAAAGCAAAAATATCTTAACTCTAGCAGACCCAAAGAATGATTTTTATAAGTTTAGTGGTGTTGATATTATCACGCCAAATCATAAAGAAGCTTGTGAGTTTTTAGGCAAATTTGATGAAAAAAGCGATGAAGAATTAACAAAAGCTTTAGAAAAATTACAAAGCGAATTAAAGCTTAAAATTCCTTTAGTAACTCTAGGTTGCAATGGAATAGCAGCGATTTATAATGATAAATTAAATCGCCATTTTGCACTTGCAAAAGAAGTTTTTGATGTTACAGGTGCAGGTGATAGTGTGATTTCTTCATTATCATTTTTCTTAGCAAATGATTTTCATATAGGTAAAAGCATTGATTTAGCAAACAAAGCTGCAGCAATAGTTGTAGGTAAAATCGGAGCTGTTAGCGTAGGGCTAAATGAAATAATTAATTTTAACAATGAGTTTCATAAATGCAAAAATATAGAAGAAATAATTGAGCTTAGCAAAGGAAAAAAAGTAGTATTTACAAATGGTTGCTTTGATATTTTGCATTACGGACATTTAAGCTATTTAAGAAGTGCAAAAGAGCTAGGAGATTTGCTAGTAGTTGGGCTAAATAGTGATGAGAGTGTAAAAAGGCTAAAAGGTAAAGAGCGACCAATAAACGATATAAAGACAAGAAAAGCAATGCTTAATGCTTTAGAATTTGTTGATTTTGTGTGCGAATTTGGCGATGATACTCCGATTGAACTAATTAAGGCTTTAAAACCTGATGTTTTAGTAAAAGGTGCTGATTATGAAGGTAAGATTGTAGTGGGTAGCGAGTTTGCAAAAGAAGTAAAATTGCTAGAATTTAAAACAGGATTTTCAAGCACAAATATAATAGAAAAAATAAGGAATAGTAATGATTAATAAATTAATGTATGAATTAAACGAGCATAAAAATGCTTTTAATAAAGTTGATGAAAAATATTTAAACGACATCATAAAAGCTTATGAGATGATTAAAACAGCCTTAGAAAATGGCAAAAAACTGCTAATTTTTGGCAATGGTGGAAGTGCAGCAGATGCTCAACACTTTGCAGCTGAGCTAAGTGGAAGATATAAAACCGAGAGAATGGGGCTTAGTGCGATTGCGCTTAGCACAGATACTTCAGCACTTACTGCTATTGGCAATGATTATGGATATGAATATGTGTTTTCAAGACAAGTTGAAGCTATTGCAAAGCAAGGCGATGTGGTGTTTGGAATAAGCACAAGTGGGACAAGCAAAAATGTAATAAATGCGCTTGAAGTAGCTAAGCAAATGGATTGCGAATGTATTTTAATGGCAAGCGAGAAGCTTGAAACAAGTCCATACTTTGCCCTAAAAGCTCCAAGCTTAGATACTCCAAGAATTCAAGAAATCCATATTTTTACAATCCATAGCATCTGCGAATTACTTGATGGGTATTTTAAATAAAAAGAGCTTTTAATTTAAAAGAATTTGAAATTCCTATTTCAAATTCTTGATTTTTTTGGCGTAGCTTTTAATTCTTGTAGAGTTGATTATCACGCAGATTGAACTAAGCGACATAAATATACTTGCGATTAGTGGGTTTATAAGTCCATTGAAAGCTAATGGAATGCTTATGATATTGTATAAAAAGCTTAAAGCTAGATTTGTCTTAATTAATTTATATGTTTTTGTAGCTAATAAATGAGAGTTTTTAATACCTATTAATTTATTATCAAGCATAACAATATCGCTTGAATTTAGAGCTAAATTACTAGCGTTTTTAAAGCTAATTCCAACTAGTGCAAGTTTTAATGCTAATGCGTCATTTATGCCATCGCCTACCATTAAAACTTTGTTATTTTTGCTAAAGTTTTCAATCGTTTTTAACTTATCTTCAGGCAAACATTCATAATAATATTCGCTAATTCCTAGCTCGTTTGCTATTTTTTCGCAAGGTTTTTGCTTATCTCCTGAGAGCATTACTACTTTTATATTAGATGATTTTAAATAATTAATTAGATTTAGTGCATCATCGCTAATTACATTAGAAAATACAAAATGCTCTAAAATTTCATCATTTTTAGCGAAAAACACTTCGGTTTCATTCTTTGAAATCGCATTTATATTGTATTGTTTTAGTAGTTTTGCTGAGCCAAAAATATATCTAATTCCGTTTTCAAATTCCGCCAAAACTCCTAAGCCATTTAGCTGAATTAGATTAAAATCCTTTTCGCTTGGTTTTATATCTTTTAAATACTCATTTAGTGAGCTTGCAATTATGTGATTGTTTTTATTTAAAATTGCTTTTAATATGCTTTTATCATTATCATTTAGATTAATATTGCTTAATAATTCAAGTTTTGATTTTGATAATACCCCTGTTTTATCAAATACAGCCATATTTATTTTGCTAAGATTTTCAATAAAACTTGCGTTTTTAAATAATACTTTAAGCTTTAAAGCTTCGTGAATACATAAAATATTTCCAACAGGAGCACTAAGTGCTAGAGCGCATGGACATGCGATTATTAATAAACTTACACTTCTAATAATTGCTTCATTTATATTAGAAATATTGTATAAAAAGCACAAAAATGCAATGCTAAAAATCGCATAACAAAAATAAACTCCGATTTTATCTGTTAGTCTTTCAAGGTTTGATTTTTTGGTTTTATTTAATAAATTCGCTAATTTATTAATATAACTATCATTAAAAGTGCAGCTTGCAATATAATCAAAACTAGCACATTCAACCACGCTAGCACTTTTTATAAAATCACCTTTTTTAATATTTACTAATTCACTTTCGCCTGTAATTGCGCTAAGGTTTAATTTAGCATCGTTTAAAGCATATCCGTCAATTAAGATTTTATCTCCTAAAAATACTCTTAAAACATCATCTTTTTTAATATTTGTAACGCTGATTTTTTCTATATTTTCACCTTTAATTACATTTACACTAGCGTTTAATAAATCGCTTAAAAAGTCAATATTTTCTAAGGCTTGTTTTCTTGCGAGTTGTTCTAAAAATCTTCCTATAAAAACAAAGCAAATAATCATAGCAACACTATCAAAATAAACATAAGGAAGTCTTTTAAACATCGCAATAATGCTATAAACATAAACAAGACTAGCACCCGCAGTTACTAAGCAATCCATATTTAAGATTTTGTTTTTAAGGGCTAAATAAGCGCTTTTAAACATTGATGAAGCACTATAAAAAAGAACAGGAGTGCATAATACAAACTCCGCAAAATTAATAATATCTTGAATGCTTTGCTCCATACTAGAAAAATACCCCGCATACCTTGCTATGCTAAGCCACATAATATTCATAACACAAGCAATTGCTACTATTAGCCTTGAATAAAACTCAATATGGGTTTTTTTAGCTTTTGTTGTAGTGCTTGGATTAAAGGCTAGGGGAGTGTAGCCAAGAGATATAATGGTATTTAAAATATCTTTTGCATTAGTTATTAGGGGATTATATTCTATACTAGCTCTTTTGGTGTGATAGTTTATATCAATTTCTAAAACACCTTCGTTTTTTAAAAGCATTTTTTCAATGAGCCAAACACAAGCAATGCAATGCAAATTATCAATTAAAATTAAAATTTTTTCATAATTTTCTTCTTTTTGTATGAAAAACGAGTGTTCATCATAAGAAATTTTCTCATCTACTTTAGATAAATTAGTGGCATTTTTATAAAATTCTTCTAAATTGTTTTCATTTATTAGATTATAAACATTTTTACAGCCATTACAACAAAACACCTTTTCGCCTTGAAAAATCATACTTTTTTCATCAAAATCTAACCTACAATGAAAACACTTCAAGATAATTTCCTTTAATTTTATTGACAATTTTATTTTTAATTTATAAAATAATTTTTAATACTTCGTTTTTTACAAATAAGGAAATCAATGGATAAAGATATACAAACAGAACAAAAGCAAGATAAAAAAAATCAAAAAAAGCATATTCCAGTAGATGGATATAAAATAGAAGAATTAAAACTACTAACTCTTGAAAAATTAATAGAAATCGCAAACGAAGCTGGTGTAGAAAACCCTATGGAGTTTAGAAGACAAGAGCTTATGTTTGAGATATTAAAAGCTCAGACTAAAAAAGGTGGCTTTATTCTTTTTACAGGTATTTTAGAAATTAATCAAGAAGGTTATGGCTTCTTAAGAGCAATGGATGCAAATTTAAGTGATAGTGCAAACGATGCGTATGTAAGTAATTCTCAGATTAAAAAGTTTGCTTTAAGGGTTGGAGATATTGTTACAGGTCAAGTAAGAGAACCAAGAGAGCAAGAAAAGTATTATGCTTTACTTAAGATTGAAGCTATTAATTATCTTCCTTTAGCAGAAGCTAAAAAAAGAGCTTTATTTGATAACCTTACTCCTATATTTCCTACTGAAAAACTACAACTTGAGTATGACCCATTAAAGCTAACTGGTAGGGTGCTTGATTTATTCACTCCTATTGGAAAAGGACAGCGCGGGCTAATAGTTGCACCTCCTAGAACAGGTAAAACTGAGCTTATGAAAGAGCTTGCAACTGCAATTGCAAAAAATCATCCAGAAAGTCAATTAATAGTTCTTTTAATTGATGAGCGTCCTGAAGAAGTTACCGATATGCAAAGATGTGTTAAAGGCGAAGTTTTTAGTTCTACATTTGATCAACCAGCACTAAATCACGTGCGTGTAGCAGAGCTTGTAATTGAAAAAGCTAAGCGTTTAGTAGAAATGGGAAAAGATGTAATTATTTTACTTGATAGTATCACTAGACTTGCAAGGGCATATAATACTGCAACTCCAAGTAGTGGCAAGGTTTTAAGTGGTGGTGTTGATGCGAATGCTCTTCATAAACCAAAGAGATTTTTTGGAGCTGCTAGAAATATAGAGCATGGTGGAAGTTTAACGATAGTTGCAACAGCTTTAATTGATACAGGTTCAAGAATGGATGATGTGATTTTTGAAGAGTTTAAGGGAACGGGAAATAGCGAAATTGTTCTTGATAGAAATATTTCAGATAGAAGAATTTATCCAGCAATTAATATAACCAAGAGTGGAACAAGAAAAGAAGAATTATTGCAAGGTCCAATTAATTTACCTAAGATTTGGGCAATTAGATCAGCAATGAATTCTATGGAAGATGTTGAAGCACTTAAGTTCTTATATGCAAAAATGTTAAAAACTCAAAATAATGAAGAATTATTATCAGGATTAAACGAATAATATGCAAAGTCTATCGCTTAAATATCGCCCAAAAAATTACGATGATTTGATAGGTCAAAGTGCTGTTAGTAAGAGTTTAAAATATGCACTTGACAATAAAATAATAGCAAATGCTTATCTTTTTTCTGGACTTAGGGGCAGTGGAAAGACAAGTTCAGCTAGAATTTTAGCAAAAGCACTAAATTGTGAGCGTGGAATTAGCTCAACTCCTTGTGGTAAGTGTGCTAGCTGTTTAAGTAATGATGGGATTGATATTTATGAATTAGACGCTGCTAGTAATCGTGGGATTGATAGTATTCAGGATTTAATAGAAAATACAAAATACGCACCACTTCATTCAAGATTTAAGATTTTTATAATTGATGAGGTGCATATGCTAACTCGTGAAGCTTTTAATGCACTTTTGAAAACACTTGAAGAACCACCTGCACATGTTAAGTTTATTTTAGCAACAACAGATGTTCATAAATTACCACCTACAATTTTGAGTAGGGTTTTACATTTTAGATTTAAAAAAATTCCTATTCAAGATATTGTAAGTAGAATGGAATTTATTTTAGCAAACGAACAAATACCTTATGAAAAAGAAGCTTTAATGCTGATTGCAAGAAGTGGCGGTGGCTCTATGAGAGATAGTCTAACTTTACTAGAGCAAGGTATTATTTATACTCAAAAAAGACTAAGTAAAGATAGTATTGCATTAATGTTAGGTTTGATTGAACCTAGTCTTATTAAGCAGTTTTTTGTAGATATTTTAAATGCTAATGATAGTGGTATATTTAAGTTTTTAGAATTAGCTAAATCTTATGAAGCTAGTATTGTTATTGATGAGATTAGCTCGTATTTAAAGGATTGTTTTGCAAATAATAATCCTAATTTTTCTCTAGTTTTATATGATAGATTTTTTCATATAATTGCAAAAGCTAAGAATATGACAAAGATAAGCGATGATGATGAATTTATTTTATATATTCTTGCGTTTTTATTAAAAGAAGCAGTTGGGCTTAAGAGTATTGACAAAGAAATTAATGAGCCTATTACTAATAAAAATGAGCAAGATTATTTAAATTTCATCACAATGATTGCTAAAAGAGATTATAGATTAGGAGAAATTTTTAAAAATTACGCATCTTTTGTTAGTTTTGATGGTAATGAATTTTGCATAAAAATTAATCCAAATAATGAAGAAGATAAGCAATATTTCAAACAATATTATGGCTCGGTTGTAAAAAATATATTTGCAAGCATATTTAATGATGCAAAATTAGTTTTAATAAGTGATTTGCCAAAAGCTAATGAAGTAAAGGTCGAGCCTTTACAAAAAGTAAAACAAGAGTATGAAGAAGAAATCAAATATCCTGAATATCAAAGTGATGATTATTTGGATTCAGATTTTGCTTTTGAAGAAGAAGAGAATGTTTATGAAATACCAGATGAGGTTTTAGAAGACTATGACCCTGAACTTCAAAATATACTTTTTGAATCTTTAGTAAAGATTAAAATAGAAAATAATAATCTAGAATTACATGTAATGCCACCATGCAATGAGAAAGAAAAAGGCGTTTTAAGAGCAAATATTAAAGATGTTTTAGCTAAATGTAATGCTTATTTTAAGACTAAGAATTCAAAAATAATAAATGCAGAATTAGATAAAAAAAAACTTCGTTAGAAATTAAAGCTGAAGATTTTAATAAAGCTCAAGATTTTAATATAGCTCGTAATTTGGGTGAAATTGAGCTTGATAAATTTGTAATAGCTAAAGAAATAGAAGAAGAAAATGTGGTTAATTTAGATATTAATCATATTGTTTTAAGCGAAGAAGAAATAGATTTAAGAAAAAAACTAGACATAATAACAGAAGCTTTGGGTTCTTTAAGTGATATAAGACCTTGAAAAATAATATAATTTTGTTATAATCTTCGCTTTACTAGTGGGGTTGATTAGGTTTCGACAGGATTAGTAAGGGATTAGCTGCATGCCGTGTTGCTACGTTAAACGCTAAATTAAAATTAAACGCAAACAAAAAAGAATTAGCTCCTGCTTACGCTTACGCTGCGTAAGTTCAGTTGAGCCCTGCAATGCTTAAAGCTTGTAATAGCATTTAGCGGGTCATCATTCAAGCTAGTTTAAAGCCTTGGCTAAGCTTTAAATGAAGTAAAAGCCTTAGTTTTTACTAAAGTTGTAAGCTGCACTTAGTAAAAATGAATTTAAGCAGCCTACTAAGCATGTAGACGCTGGTTTTGAGCTAGTTTTGGACTGGAGTTCAAATCTCCACAACTCCACCATTCATTATAAAAATCATATTATTTTATAGAATTTGTAAGAAAAAATATTTCCTAATTCAAGAATTTGAATTAGGAATTAGGATTAATCTAGATCTTTGATTAGTTCATCATCGCTTTTTACAACTATTCCTGAGCCGTGAATTACACTAGGAATACAACTTGTGCAAATATCAATAGGTTTTAGATTTTTATGTGCTCTAATAAATACAGCGTTTTCATCTTCACTCGCTCTTAAGGCACATACATTACAAATCATATCTTCATTTAAAATCATTTATTCTCCTTAAAAAAATATGATATATTTTACTAAAAAATAGAATATAAGGCTTATTTATAATCAATTAACATGCTTTTTACAAGCAATTCTTTTTGATACATTAAATGGGTTAAAAAAATCACAATGAATACAGGCAAGAAAAATCCTATCCAAGGTATATTACAAATCAAATAAAACAAGAAAACCCACATAATATATTGCAATTTTAATGGGTTGAAATTTAAAAAATCATTTTTATTTAACACACAGCTAGCAACATCAATCATTAATAAATTAAAAAACAAATAAAACATTAAAAAGAATAAAAATATGCTAGAAAATATGTTAATTATCGGGATAAGATAAGAAATTAAAACACAAAATAATAAAAAACCAAATTTCATAAATAATTTAAATATCATCCAACAAGTATAGCCAAAGCTAACTTCATCTAGTTTGTTGTAATTATAATGCTTTAAATTAATTGCTTTTACTATTAATGGTGTTAAAAATGAAATAATTATTAGGGCAAAAATTATGGATAAATTAACTGATAAATAAGCGCCAAATACATTTCCTAATATAAATATTAGTATTTGCAAAGCGTGTAGAATATATATACCAAGAAAAAAACTAAAAGCTTCTTCGTTAAAATCTATGTTAGTTATGTAATTTATAAAAAACTTAAATACTATGATAAATATTAATGAACTTACTATTAAAGGCACAAAAGAAAATGCTAAAAATCTAAATGTAAAAAAGTCTTTTATTGCTAAAATAAGATTATTCATATTTATACCAATTTATAACTTGAGATAATAACCCACTTCCATTAAATCCTACAAGCATATCATCAATACCAAAAACATTTTTTGAGTAGGCTAAATAATAGTTATAATCAACTAAAAATATATAAGGTTGATTAAACTTAATTTGCTCTTGAAATTCTTTATAGTAGTTCTCTTGAAATTCATTTATAGTAGTTTTTGCTTGAGTTTTATCTTTTTTGTTGGAATTTAATATTTTAATAAAGTTTATATTGTGATTATATTCTATGTCTATTATTTTGCTTGCTTCGTATTCATCATTACTACTTGGTAAAATAGTGGTTAAAATACCAAAATCTTTTAACTGAGTTGCAATATTTTCTGCTATGTTAAAATATTCTTTGTTATCTACAAAAATTTCTAATTTTAAAGGAATATCAAGCTTTTTAAAATAATTAACATTGTTTTCTTTATTAATATTTAAATCAATGCTTTTTCTTTCTTTGAAATATCCTAATTCGTTTAAAAGTTTTCTTGCTTCTTCTTTATTGCAATTGTTTGCATATTTGCTAATTATGAGATTTGGAAACTGATTTGAAATTTGTTTTGAGCATATTGCTAGAGATATTGCATAGCGTAATTTTCTATTATAAATAATTTTATTATTTAGATTTAATGCTATTGAGTGTGTAGATTTTAATACTTTATATTCTATATCTTCATCAATATTTTTAAGATTTTTATAATTAATAAGACCTACATCAACTATGTTATTATTTAAAGCGTTTTTAATTTGCACATCATTTTGATATATTTTAAGAACCACTCCATCATTATTTGGTTTTAATATAGCATTTTGATTTTTTATCAATACTATTTGTTCGTTACTATATTGTTTTAAGTGATAAGTACCAAGACCTATTGCATCAGTATTAAACCAACTTAAACCATATTTAATCAAGGCATTTTTAGACATTATGCCTAAAGTAAGATTATTTAAAAAATCACTATCTGGACTTTTTAAAACAAATTCTATAGTGTATTTATCTATTATATTAATATCTAAAATATTATTATAAAATTGTTCGTAAGAAGAATTGTATAATTTATTTTTGATGGTATCATAGGTTATTTTTACATCTTCGGCACTGAATTCTCCATAATTTACATTATTTTTTATAAAATATAAGCCTTTTTGAAGTTTAAATTCATATTTTAATTTATCATTACTAACTTTATAAGAAGTTATTAATGCAGGGACTAATTCTTGATTATTATTTTTATAAAATAGTCCAGAATATAATAATTTTACAACATCATTGTTTGGATTATATATAGGGTTTATGTTTGTAGGAGGATTTTTGATTGCTACTTTTATTAAATCAGCTAATAGATTGTTTGAAATAAAAATTAAAAGAAAAATTAAAACTTTTTTCATCAAAAACCTTAAAATAGCAAGATAAACTTGCTATTTTATAATTAGAAATTAGCCTTAATTTGTGCTACCCAATTTGCAATTCTTTCATCAGTTAAATCTTCTTGATTGTCATTATCTAATGCAAGACCTACAAATTTTCCATCAACTACTGCTTCTGAATCTTCAAAATCATAACCATCAGTAGAAACTGAACCAACTAGATTTGCACCAGCTTCTTTTAAAGCTGCAGCTAATTTACCCATACCACCGCAGAATGTATCTGAGTAGCTTGAGCTATCGCCCATACCAAATACAGCTACAGTTTTACCAGCTAAGTTTAATCCGCTAAAATCAAAGCTTTCCCAATCATCTTGTAAATCACCGCTTCCCCAAGTTGAAGTTCCGCATACTAATTTATCAAAACTATTTAGTTTATCAGCATCAACATCAGCAATGTTTAATAATTCTGCTCCTAAAGCTTCAGCGATTTTTTCTGCTGCACCTTCTGTATTTCCCATAGCACTTCCGAAAACTACTGCTACTGACATATTTTCTCCTTAATTTGATTTGCGAAGCTAATTTTACCATTTGAAATTATTGTTAATCATTAACCAAGACTAATTATTTTTTCACTTGATATTTAATTAAGGTAAAGAGATTTAAAAATGCGTAATATAAGAAACTTTTCAATAATAGCTCATATTGACCATGGTAAAAGCACTTTAGCAGATTGCTTGATTACAACTTGTAATGCGATAGAACAACGCAAAATGAGTAAGCAAGTAATGGATACTATGGATATAGAAAAAGAGCGTGGAATAACAATAAAAGCTCAATCAGTGAGATTAAATTATGTTTATAACAATGAAAATTATATTTTAAATCTAATTGACACTCCAGGTCACGTGGATTTTTCTTATGAGGTTAGCCGTAGTCTTGCTAGTTGCGAAGGTGCTTTGCTTGTAGTTGATGCTTCTCAAGGTGTTCAAGCTCAAACTATTGCTAATGTTTATATGGCACTTGAACATGATTTAGAAATAATTCCTGTAATTAATAAAATTGACCTTCCTGCAGCAAACCCGCAAAGGGTAAAGGATGAAATTGAGCATATCATAGGAATTGATTGCTCTAACGCAATAGAAGTTAGTGCAAAATCAGGAATTGGAATTAATGAATTATTACAAGCAATTTGCGAAAGAATTCCAGCACCTATAAGCAAGGCTAATAAATTAAAAGCTTTAATTTATGATAGTTGGTTTGATAGTTATTTAGGAGCTTTAGCTTTAGTTAGAGTAAGAGATGGAGAGATTAAGAAAAACGATGAAATATATTTAATGCACGAAGGAGTAAAACATAGTGTATTAGATTTACGCTATCCACATCCACTAAATCCTATGCAAACAGATAGTATTAAAGCAGGTGAAGTAGGGATTGTTGTTTTAGGTCTTAAAGATATTGCAGCAATTAGCGTAGGAGATACAATAACTTTAGCAAAGGATAAAGCCGTTGAGCCAATTGAAGGTTTTGCTAAGGCAAAGGCTTTTGTTTTTGCAGGAATTTATCCTATTGATACTGATAAATTTGAAGATTTAAGAGATGCTTTAGATAAGTTAAAATTAAACGATAGTTCAATTTCTTATGAACCTGAGACTTCTTTAGCTTTAGGGTTTGGCTTTAGGGTAGGGTTTTTAGGGCTTTTACATATGGAAGTTATAAAAGAGCGTTTAGAGCGTGAGTTTAATTTAGATTTAATAGCAACTGCTCCAAGCGTTACTTATGAAGTAAATTTAACAGATGGAACTATATTAAATATCCAAAATCCAAGCGATTTACCGCCGGTAAATAAGATTGATCACATTAAAGAGCCTTATGTAAAAGCAACAATAATAACTCCTAGTGAATTCTTAGGTAATTTAATAACACTTTTAAATAATCGTCGCGGAATTCAAACAAAAATGGATTATATAACAGAAAGTAGAGTTTTACTTGAATACGATATACCTATGAATGAAATTATTATGGATTTTTACGATAGGCTAAAATCTTTAACTAAAGGCTATGCGAGTTTTGATTATGAATTTTGCGATTATAGAGTAGGGGATTTAGTAAAGCTTGATATAAGAGTAGCAGGTGAAGCTGTCGATGCTCTAAGTATCATAGTGCCAAATCAAAAGGCTTTAAGCAAAGGAAGAGATTTGGTAGCTGCTATGAAAGAAATAGTTCCAAGACAATTATTTGAAGTTGCAATTCAAGCAAGTATCGGAAATAAAATCATAGCTCGTGAGAATGTAAAATCAATGGGTAAAAATGTTACTGCTAAGTGTTACGGCGGTGATATTACTAGAAAAAGAAAGCTTCTTGAAAAGCAAAAAGAAGGTAAAAAGCGTATGAAAGCTATTGGTAAAGTTAGCTTACCACAAGAAGCATTCTTAAGTATTTTAAAGATTGATTAAAATCTTTAATTCCTGTTTCAAATTCTTGATTTGAAACAGGTTATTCAATATTTTCTTTAAAGCTTGTTAATTCACTCATATTTATTTTAGAAAACTCAGTTGGAAGTCTTGGCTCATAAGGAATTCTTTGTAAAGCAATATCAGCAACTGATTGCTTTTTAATAGGTGCATTTATGCCATAAAAAGCTCTTTCAATTTGCACTAAATATGAAATTATATTAGATATATTTATATAAAGTTTTGAACCTTTATGTTGTGCTAATTTCTCGCAAAATTCATCTACAACTTCATTTATAACTCTTGAAAATAATTCATTACATAATTCATCATTGCTTTTGCATAAAACACTACCTAAGAAAAATAAAAAATTCATACTATCTTCATTATCGCTCATATTTTCATTTTTTACTAAGTTAGCTCTTTTTAAAATACCTGTTGTAATTATTCTCATTTTGCCATTATCACGGCCTTCATCATAAAAACTCGCATCAGTTGGCACATTTACATAAGAAAAATCATAAAAAACAGCATTTTGCTCATCTTTATAAGTAGCATAATCGCTATCTAAAATAGCTTTAAAATCATCTTGTAAATCATCTAAATTATCATAAAAAAACTTAGCTTGTTCTCTTAAAATATTAAAATCACTTTCATTCATAAAGCTTAATGCTCTAGCACAAAATTCATAAAAATAAGACCTAGTTATATTTAATTCTGCGTTCATATTACACCTTTAAAAAATTATTTAATTTTTCTTTCAATGGAGCGAAGAAATTATCGCTATCTTCAAAAACTTGAGCTTGTTTTAGCATCATTATTTTAGCCTTACAATCAGCACAGCAATATAATGAATATTTTTTCGTTATATCAGCACTAAAAGTAGCTCCTAAAATACCTACGATTTTATCAATTGATTTTTTAGTTGCGAATTCTTTTCCGCATTCAATACAGGCAAATAATTCATCACGAGCTAAAGTTTGATGAGTAAAACTAGCTGGATTTAGCTCTAAAATATCATTTTGCATAAAGATAGTATCTTTTTCAGCGCATGAGCTTACGCAATATCCACAGCTAGTGCATAGTGAAGCATTAAAAATAATAGAATTAGTCTTGCTATCAGCTAAAATCGCGTTAGTGTTACACGCACCTGCACACGAAGCACATAAGGTGCATTTGCTCTCATCTATGCTAATTTTTGCATAATTTTTTGCATTTACTTCACCTTTATTTGCACCTTGCAACATTGAAGAGATTTTAAGTCCAAAAAGCTCTCTTTTATTTAATCTAAAATTACTTTCACTTGAGTGAAATTCGCTTACTAATTCACTAGAAACTTCATCAAGGCTAATATTTGTATAAATAGCAATTTTACCAGTAATTGCAAAGATAATATCATTTACAAGTTTGATTTTTTCTGCTAGAAATTCGCTAATTTTTCCAATAATTACAATGCTTTTACAGGTTGTATTTATTAAATGCATTAATATTAATTCATCAAGCAAATTTAAAGGAATATTAAAAGGTAAAAAGTGTTTTAAATCAATATTATTTTGATAATCATCAGTGATTATTATTTGTTCGTTTTTATAGATTTTGCTAATTTCTTTTATGCAATCTTTATTAAACTCACAAAACTCAAGCGCATTTGTTGGACATACACTAACACATTTAGCACAATTTATACAATCTATTTCACTTAAGATTATTTTATTATCATCACTTGCAAGTGCAACACTAGGGCACGCATCTACGCACCAGCCACAATGCTCGCTCCTACGCCCATCAAGTTGGCATAAGCTTGAGTTAAACTCAATTTTTCTAACAAAGCTTATATTTCCTGTTAATGAGTTTAATTTTTCTAACAAAAACTCATCATTTTTAATTACTGCGTGATTTTCTAAATCATCGTTTGAAATAGCCAAATCACAATCTATTTCACCAGCTTTAGTAACTATTACAAGTGAGCCAATGCCACCATATACGAATTCAAATTCCTTAACACAAATTGCCTTAAATCCATTATCAGTAAGCTTATTTTTAAGCTCTTCATCATCAAATAAAATGCAAATTCTTTTATCTATCTTTGCATATAAATTAATCTCATTTGAATAATCATAATTAATAGCTCTTGCTTCATATAATTTATTTAATTTTTCTAAATTAAAATCTTTTGTATTGTTTATATAAAAATCAATCTCTGGTGCATATATTAAAGCATTTATTGCCTTATCGTTTGCTACTAGAAATTTCTCACTTGTTGAAGTTTCTATAAGCTTTATTTGTGAGCCTAAATCATTTATAAAATCAGCTTTTTTTAAATATGCAAACTCTTTCATCTTTACCTTTCCTTGCTAGTATTTTAAAAAATATTTAAGGAATATCTATGTTACCCCAAATATCTAAATTAATTAATGCCTTTAATGATAAACCAAGTTATCTAGTAAGTGCTTTAGCAAAAGAGCTAATAGCAGAACTAAGAATTGCTAATAAAGAACAAACTTATGAAATGATACTCAACGAACTTGACAAAAGAATTAATCAAGCCTTATTAAAAGCTCCAAAAGTTTTAATAAATGCAACAGGAGTAGTGCTACATACTAACTTAGGTCGTGCTTTAATTAGTGAAGAAGATTTTATGTGGCTTAAGGATTTTCATACTAATAATATTAATTTGGAATTTGATTTAGGAACTAATTCTCGTGGAAAAAGAGATGAATATCTAAGAAATCTTTTAAAAATCTTATTTGGTTGCGAAGATGCTTTGGTGGTTAATAATAACGCTGCTGCTGTATTTTTAGTATTAAATACCTTAGGTAAAAACGAAGGAGTAATTACAAGTAGAGCTGAATTAGTAGAAATCGGTGGTGGATTTAGAGTAAGTGAAGTGATGCGTGAAAGCGGTGCAAGGCTTATTGAAGTAGGTACAACAAATAAAACTAATTTAAGAGATTATGAAAACGAATTAGAAAACGCTGCAATGATACTTAAAACTCATAAGTCAAACTTCTATATAGGTGGTTTTAGCGAAGAAGTTGATGTAATTACCTTAAATAATTTAGCCATTAAAAATGAAAAAATATTTTATTATGACTTAGGAAGTGGCTATACAGATTGTATAAATGATAGCCTAAAAGGTGAGCCAAGTCTAAAAAGCCTAATAGCAAATGGTATTAGTTTAATCTCTTTTAGTGGGGATAAGCTATTTGCAAGCACTCAAGCAGGGATAATTTTAGGTAAAAAATATTTAATTGAAAGACTTCGCAAAAATCAGCTTTTAAGAATGTTTAGACTAAATAAAACTAGCCTTTTAATGCTAACTCGTGCAGTGCAAAACTATTTAGAAAAAGATTATAAAAGATTGCCTAGCCTAGCATTAATAAATGATAAAAAGCAAGATGTTTTAGCTAAGGCAAAAACCTTACAAGAGCTAATTGGTTTTGGCGAAATAATAGAGAGCAAGAGCCTTGTGGGGGGTGGCTCAATGCCTGATAAGTTATTAAATGGCTATGCTTTAAAAATTAAGGCTAATAAAGGCAAAATAAAAGAGCTTTTAGATAAAGGTGTAGTGACTAATTATGATAAAGATAGCGTGATAATTGATTTAAGAAGCGTTTTACCTAGTCAATTAGAATGCTTAGCAAAAATAATTAAAGAAGTTTTTAAGGAGAAATAATGGAATTTTCGTTATTAAATCAAGATGAAGTTGCTATTAATTTAAGTGATTTTCGTGGTAAAAAGGTGATAGTATTTTTCTATCCAAAGGCTTTTACTCCAGGTTGTACTAAGCAAAATTGTGAGTTAAGCGAGAATTATGATAGATTGCTTGATAATGGCTATGTGTTAATTGGAATTAGCCCTGATAAGTGCGAAAAATTAGCGAAATTTAAGAATGATTATAATCTAAATCAGATTTTATTAAGCGATGAGAATAAAGAAGTGGCTAAATTATTTGGCGCTTGGGGAATTAAGAAAAATTATGGCAAAGAATATGAAGGGCTTATTCGCTCTTGTTTTGTGCTTGATGAAAACGGCGAAATCATAAAAGAATACCACAATCATAAAGCAACAGGCTTTGCTGCAAGACTTACGAAAGATTTGTTAGAAAAATAATTAGATTTTAGCCTTAATGGCTAAAATCAAAAAAAATAAATATAATTTATATTTTATTTTCTTTCATAATCAACATAACCTTTTTCTTTATATTCAGCTATAATTTCATCAGCACTTAAACCATAAACAGATTGTTTAACTAATGCGATAATATCTAATTCATCAGCGTATGAATTTTCTATTGCGTGGTTACCTATAATACCTTTTATATCCTCATAGTCTTCTTTACTCACATCATTTTTATATCTTTTTAAAATTTCTAAGCTTTCTTTTAGTGAATTTGACTCTTGATAATTTTTCATCATTTCTCCTTTATTGTTTTTCATATTTTTGCCTTAAATTTTTTATTTGTTCCTTAGTATTTTCAAAATCTATATCTTCTTCATCAGTAGAATATAGCCATTCCTTTATTTCGTGCATTTTAATTAAATCTTGCTCTCCTTCTTCGGTTTCATCATCAGTTAAATACCCAAAACTTGCATATTCTAATAAAACATCTTTTTCCATAATTGTTGCCATTTTCTCATTTTTTAAATAATTTTTAAATATTTCTATAAATTTTATTTAAATTATATGAAAATATAATACCAAATTCATATTTCAAATTCCTTTTGTTTTTATAAAAACTGCTAAGATAATTAAAAAATTAAAGGACTTTTATGAATAAAAATATCTTAGATAGTTTAGATTTATCGGATAAGCAGAGTTTTGCTGATGGGCTAAAGGCATTAATTGAGCAAACTTATGTGGTAGAAAACGAATATAAAGCACTTAAAACTTCTTATGATAGTTTAATGCTAATGATAAATGAGATTATAGAAGTTTTGCCAAGTGCTATTTGGGTCTTAGATGAAAATAAAAATCTAATAGTAAAAAATAAGCTTGCAAATGATGAATTATTTAAGCAAATTGATCTTAGTAAAGAGCATTATGAATTAGAATTTTTAAATAATTTTTATCAAATAAAATCAATCAATTACGCCGATAAACTCCTAATAATGGCTACAAATATCACTAAAGAAAAACGAGATGAAAGGCTTGTTTCTATGGGGCAAGTTGCAGCAAATCTTGCTCATGAAATTAGAAATCCTATAGGCTCAGTTTCACTTTTAGCGGGTGTGCTATTTAGCAAGGTTGAGCTTAAAAATAAGCATATAGTTTTGCAAATGCAAGATGCAATTAAAAGGGTTGAGCGAATAATTGAAAGTACCTTACTCTTTACCCGTGGCTTTAAACTAAATAAATATGAGTTTAATTTAGAAGAATTAAATGACGAATGCTTAAATGTCTTTAATAATTACAATAAAAATGATGAAATAATCCTTAGTGAATGCTATTTTGAGCCCTTTGTTATAAATGCTGATAAATCATTATTAACTTTAGTTTTAAGTAATCTTATTTATAACGCTGTTGATGCTTGTGAAGAAAGCGGAAGTATAAAAATCATAGGCAAAAAATACGATGATATTTATAAAATTAGCGTTTTTGATAGTGGTGAAAAAATCACAAATCAAGCTAATTTATTTGAAGCATTTAATACTACGAAACTTAAAGGCAATGGCTTAGGTTTAGCGCTTTGCAAACAGATTTGCACCGCACATAATGCAAAGATTTATTATCTTGATGAGCCAAAAAGTTTTAATATAGAATTATAAAGGTTAATGAGTATTTTCCGATTTTTTTATTGCAAGGAGAATACAATGAAAATAAATAACATTAACACGATTAACGATGCAAAAGACTTTATAAGCAATAGCTTTAAAAAAGCAGGAATAGATGTAGTTGGAAATAATATTTCTCATATAAATAGCGATGATTTGATGAATGCTTATGTGTTTTCAAGCTTAGGTTTTAATGAAGAAAAATCAAGCATTCAAAATCAAGCAATTATTTCAAATCTAAATCTTAACATGAATAAATATTATGAAATAATAAATAAAGATGAGGTTATTAATCCAGCTAAGCCTAATTTTGATGTTGAGGCTACAAGCAAGAAAATAGCTGAATATGTAATATCTAATTCAGACAATGATTTAGATAAATTATATCAAGGAAGAATCGGAGTAATTAATAGCTTTAATGAAGCAAGAAAGCTAATAGGCTTAAGCAAAGCTTTAGAAGATACGCTTAATAAAACAATAGATTTAATAAATGATGAGATTATTAAACTTGGTGGAAATATAGTGGATTTTAAAGTTTAGTTTGAAGAATTTGAAATAGGAATTTAAAAAATACATAAATAATCTTATTTAATTAATCAAAGCTTTAAAATTATTGCTAGAATAGAATTTTTATTTTAAAGGAGAGTAGATGAATAAGATTTTGGTTTTAGATGGGGTTAGCGAATTAGCTACAAAGATTTTAGAAAAAGATTGCAAAGTAATTGCAATCCCTAAAATTAGTGAAGAAGAATTATTAAAAGCAGTTGTTGATACTGATGCGATAATTCTTAGAAGTGCTACTAAAATCACAGAAAAAGTGCTTGAACACGCAAATAGATTAAAAGTAATCGGAAGAGCTGGTGTTGGGGTTGATAATATTGACATTAAAGCAGCTACTAAAAAAGGTGTAATAGTAGTAAATGCACCAAACGGCAATACAAATGCAGCGACAGAGCATACAATGGCATTAATGCTAAGTCTTGCAAGAATGATTCCAAACGCTCATGCAAGTATTAAAAATGGCTTATGGGATAGAAAAAGCTTCGTAGGAATTGAGCTAAAGGATAAAACCTTAGGCGTTTTAGGATTAGGAAGAATTGGAGCAGGGGTTGCTGCTAGAGCTCAAGCTTTTGGAATGAAAGTTATTGGATATGATCCATATTTAAGCCATGAAAGAGCAGAACAAATTCAAGTTAAAAAATGTGAATTAGATGAGGTTTTTGCTAATGCTGATTTTATTACCTTACACTTGCCATTAACCGATGAAACAAAAGAAATGATAAATGAAAAAAGCATAACAAAGATGAAAAAAGGCGTAAGAATTATTAATGCTGCAAGGGGTGAATGTATTAATATTGATGATTTAACAAAGGCTTTAAAGGATGGCAGAGTTGCAGGAGCTGCACTTGATGTATTTCCTAATGAGCCACTAGGAAATCACGAAATTACAACGCTAGATAATGTTGTTCTAACTCCACATTTAGGAGCATCTACAATTGAAGCTCAAGAAGGCGTAGCCGTTGATGTAGCAATTGCTATTAAAGATGCTTTAAATGGTGAATTAGTTGCCAGTGCATTAAATGCCGTGCCAGTTAGCCCTGAAATGCTAAATAAAATTAAGCCTTATTTTAATCTAGTAAAAGCTTTAGGATTTATCGCTTGTGAAGTTAGTAATTCAGCTATAAAACAAGTTTATATTGAATATTCAAATATGTTTAAAGAGCTAGATACTAGGGCTTTAAGTCAAGTAATGCTTACGGGACTACTTAATTCTATTTTGCAAGAAAAAGTAAATATGGTTAACGCACCTGTTTTAGCTCAAAGTAGGGGAATTAGCCTAATAGAGCAAAAAAGCGATGAAGTAAATAATCAAATAAAAGTAAAAATCGTAAGCGAATTAGGAGAGCATGAAATAAAAGGTGCTTTAATGAGCGATAAGAGTGCTTATGTTAGTGGAATTGATGATTATGAGATTAAGTTTGAACCTACTGGAGTGCTGCTTTTAGTTCCACACGATAACGTGCCTGGTATGATAGGACAAATCGGAACTATTTTAGGTGTTGCTGGTATAAATATTCTTAGCATGCAAGTTAGCAAAACCCATGTAAGTGGCGAAAATATCATGGCAATTAGCGTTAATAAAAAGCCTTTAAAGAATGATTATAAAAAGCTTTGTGAATTAGCAGGAGTTCATGGGGTTAAGATAATTGATTGCAGTGAGATTTGCGATGATTAAGCTAATATTACTTAGACATGGACAAACAAACTGGAATAAAGAAGGCAGATACCAAGGGCAAATTGATACTGATTTAAGCTCTTTGGGAGAAGAGCAAGCAAGCAAACTTGCTCTTGCTTTAAAGCCTTTAAAGATTGATTATTTTATTGCAAGTCCTCTTAAAAGAGCTTATGAGACAGCTTGTAAAAGTGCAAAATATCATGATTTAGAAGTGCTAAAAGATGAAAGATTACTAGAGATTAATCACGGCACTTGGGAAGGCAAATTATCAAGCGAAATTGATGAAGATTTATTAAGACTTTGGAAGAATGCTCCGCATTTAGTAAAAATGCCTAATGGAGAGAGCTTAGATGATATTTTAGCTAGAGTAAAACTTGCTTTAGATGAGTATTTAGCAAAATATGATGGAAAAACTATTGCTGTATTTGCTCATGATGCTGTTAATAAGGTATTGCTTGCTTATGTTTTAGGCTTAGAGCTTAGTTCGTTTTGGAATATAACTCAAGATAATACTTGTATAAATGTCTTAGAGCTTTCAAAGGATTTTACAAAAATTATAACCTTAAATAATACAAGCCATTTAGGATATTTATTTACAGACGAAATCCAAAAAGGTTTATAAACTCTAATTCCTATTTCAAATTCTTATAATTTGAAATAGGAAATTTATATTTATTTTAATCTTTACAAAGCTTTTAAATAATTATTTTTATAAAATCATTTGATAAAAATCAAGGAATTTGAAATAGGAATTTCAGTGTAATTTTGCAGAGTAAAATTACATAAAATAAAGGAAAATTGCTGTTAAGAAATCATTTGAGCTTTTTATAAGCGTAAGCGAAAAAGGGTTATGGATTTTAGACAAATTTTGCTTTCAGTTGCGTTGTTGGTATGGGGTTTTTAGGAAAAAAAGCGGGGGTAAGGTTTGAGTTGGCAATTTAAGACCTTCTGCTTTCTTCTAAGATAATTTAAAAAATATTTAAATTAGATTATAAAAACTAAATAAAAACACTTGAAATTCCGAATTCAAATTCCATTTGAATTTATTTAGAAATTACATTGAAAAATCAAAGAATTTGAAATAGGAATTTGTTTTTATTGTTTTAATAGGTAAGCCCTTTATAAAAAGGGCTTATTTTAAGTCTTTCATGTATTCTAAGAATTCGTTCATTAATTCTTGTTCTTTTGCTTTTATTTTTGCAAGTTCAGCTTCTTGTTCTTTTTTCTTTTCGTTTTCTTTAATGTCGCTTTTAATTTGCTTTAAAGAATCTAAAAAATCCATAACAAATCCTTATCAAGTTCTAAACTCATTTAGTTTTTTGTTTAGCTGCTCTGTCATTTCGCTTAGATGATTTGCTGCACCTGCTATTTCTTCAACGCTTCTTGCGTTTTCATTAGTGATTGTATTCATATTATTTACACCGCTTAAGATATCGCTCATATCTTTGCTTGTATTTAAATAATCATTCACGGTAGATTCACTAATCTTAACAGCTTCACTCATTACTCTTCCCATTTCATTAATGGTTTCTTGAGTATTGCTTGCTACTTGGGTTAGTTTGCTAATTTCTGCTGAATTACTACTCATTTGCTCGCTTGCATCTTTAATGCCTTGAACTATAACGCTAATTGTTGCATTAATTTCACTTAAACTCTTTTGAGTTCTTTCAGCAAGGCTTCTTACTTCATCAGCAACTACCGCAAAGCCACGTCCATGCTCTCCTGCACGAGCTGCTTCAATAGCAGCATTTAATGCTAATAAGTTTGTTTGATCAGCAACATCGTTAATTATTTCTAAAATAGATTTAACATTATCAGCATCACGGCTTAATTGCTCTATCTTACTAGCTAGTGAGCTTTCTATATCTGCACTATGATTGATTTGTGCTGTTAGAGTATTAATCGCTTGGTTTGCTACATTTATGTATTTGGTTGCATTGCTTAATTCATCTTTGCCTTTAACTGCACCAACAACTCCACTATCAAGGTTAGCTTTAGTGTTTGTTCCTTTGTTTGCAACTTCATTTACAATAACACTACCTTCTTCTGCACGCTTACCTGTTTGAAGACTTGTGTGGCTTAATTCGTTAGCAATTGATGCGTTTTCGTTTGAGATGTCTTTTGCTTCTGCTATTAATACTCTTACTTTTTCTAAGAAAATATTAATTGCTTTGCAAGCTTCAGCGATTTCATCATTACCTCTATCATCTAACTTTTTAGTTAAATCGCCATCTCCACTGCTAAGTTCTACTGATTTAGCTGTTAGATTGTTTAGTGGGCGAGAGATTTGTAATTTAATAAATATCATTATTAAAATTAGCATAGCAACAGAAATTACAATTGCAGCTGTTATAAATTTAAAGTTTGAGCTCTCAATTACTTCATCAATAAAATGTCCTGCTTCGTTAATTTGAGCTTTAGTTACATCCATATCAATAGTGCAACCATAGATAATATCCATATTTTTATCTTTTTTTGTATATGTTATTATACTTCTATCTTTATTAGCAATCTTATCAAAGAAAGTAACTTCAGTAAAACCACCACCAGCTAAGCCGTTTTTAACAAATTTCATTACATAGCTTTCGCCATTTTTATCTAAATCTGCTTTAAGGTTTTGACCTATTTTTTCAGGTTGGTAATGAACTAAATAAGTTCCATCAGAATTAATAGCAAAAAATCTTATATTTGCACTATCTAGATTCATATTTTGTAAGTATTCAATAGTGCTCTCAAGTGCATCTTCAGGACCATCTCCTGCTTTTACGAAGTCTTTATATAGTTTTTCTGTAAAGTGATAAAAACCATAAACAACACTTTTTGCAGCGCTTCTAGCATCATTAATTGCTAAATCTGACACTGTGCTTTGAGAAACATCATCAATATCTTGCATGCCTTTGTTTGATATAAATATTAAGCTTATACTTAATATAAATAACCCAATGAAAATACACAAAGAAAGTTTCGTTGAAATTTTCATATTATCTCCTTAATTGATAATTTAAAAAGTTGAATTTAATCACATAAATGTTAAAATTAAATTAAATCTACAAAATAATTAGTTTTGCTAGCAATAAAAAGCTAAAAAAGCCTAAAGCATCGGTTGTTGCCGTAAGCAATACTGAGCTTCCTAAAGCAGGATCAAATCCACATTTTTTAAGTAATAATGGAATTAATGAGCCTATTAAACCTGCAAAACCAAGATTTAAAATCATTGAAATAAATATAACAAGGCTAAGCATAGGCATAGAAAACCAAAAATACGCAACTGCTCCTAAAATTATTGCAAAAATTGTTGCGTTTGAGAAAGAAATAGCTATTTCTCTAAAAATTATATTTTTTGAACTCTCATAGCTAAGTTCGCCTAAGGCTAGTTTTCTAATAGTAACTGCAAGTGCTTGAGAGCCTGTATTTCCACCCATTGATGCAACTATTGGCATAAGAGCTGCAAGGGCTACTAATTGTTCTATTGCATCAGAAAACATAGCAATTACATGAGCTGAGATTAAAGAAGTGATTAGATTTACAATAAGCCATTTTGCTCTACTTTTTGCTGCTTTAATGGTATTTTCATCTTCGCTATCAATATCGCCAACCCCTGCAAAGTTATACATTTGCTCTGTTGCATAATCTTGAATTAGGTCGTGAATATCATCATAAGTTATTCTTCCTAATAATTTATTATTGTTATCTACAACAGCTATTACGCTTAAGTCGTAATCTTGAACCATAGTAATTGCTTCTTGTATATCATCATAGTCTCTTACAAAGTGCAAATCTTTTGCTAAGTCTTCGTTTTTATCTAGTATTTGCTTAAATGTATCATTAAATTCATATAAAATTAAATCTCCAACATGAAGACTATAAATTAATTTTTCATTTTCGTCAGTTATAAAAAGTTGAATGATATGCTCTATTTCTTGGCTTTTTTTAAGTTCTTTATATTTTGTAATAGCGCTTTCTAAAGTATCATCTAATTTTGCCGTAAAAATCTCTGTTTGCATGTAAGCACCGGCTTTTTCATCATCGTAGCGTTTTAAGAATAATATATCATCTTGTTCATCTTTGCTAAGATTTGAAAAAATACGATTAGCTTTTTCATCATCTATTTCTTCAATGCTTTGCATTAAGTCGGTTGCATCATCACTCTCTAACTCCCCTAGAGCAAGTGCAAGTTTTTTACTAGATGCAAGTTTTAAAACATCACTTAACATATGCTCAGGCATTAAAGTTGCTATATTTCCTAAGTCTTCATCATCAAGGCTTTTTATTATATTTTCATAGGCTTCATAATCATCATTTTTAATTATTTTTAAAGCTTCTAATAATTCAGCGTAGCTAACATCTCTTTCATCTAAAAAATCTTGAATTATTTCAAAAGCTACTGCTGTATTTTTCATTAGTTTAACTCCACGATATTTTCAAAGCTTTCTTCTTTTATAGGAGTAACTTTTGCTTCTAAAATATGTTTTATTTCATTTATATAATCTTTTACAACTAAATCAAATTTTTGCTTTTCTTTGCCCGTTAGAGCATCTTTTGTAATTCTTACGACACTAGCTGGGTTTATTGCTGTATTGTTTTTATACATACCAAAATGTAAATGCGGTCCTGTGCTAAGTCCGGTTGATCCCACATAGCCAACAATTTGACCTTGTTTTACACTATCACCTATTTTATAGTTTCCAAACTTACTCATGTGTGCGTAAAGTGTCATATAACCACTTGAATGCGTTATTTGAATAACATTTCCATATCCGTTCTTAACACCCCTAAAGCTTATTTTTCCTGCTCCTGCTGCTTTAATAGGAGTTCCTTTAGGTGCTGCATAGTCAATTCCTAAGTGAGCTCTATATTTTTTAAGAATAGGGTGAAATCTACCTGGGTTAAATGGAGAGCTAATTCTTACATTTCCAACAGGTAGTATGAAAGTATAGCTTTCTAGTTGTTTTCCGCTTTCATCATAAAAATCATTATCTCCATATTTAAATATATAATAAGGTTTTTTATTTACTTCTATCATTGCTGATTTTATATTTAAATCTCCATAAACTCTACCTAATCTTCTTTTTTGTGAATACACAATTACTACTTTATCATCTTTTTTCATACCAGTGTAATTGATTGTCCCTGCATAGGCTCTTAGTAATGCACTTGCTAGTTTTGAGTTTTGAGTATTATCAATAATGTCTTGATAAACAGATTTATTGATTTTAAATGTTAGATTAGTATTTTCTATCTTATAACTTATCGGTGTAAATGTGATTGCGTATTTATCTTCTAAATCTTTATATATTTGGATTTGCAAATCTTCGCTAATAGGAATTAAGACTTGTTCTATGTTTTCGTTTTCATCTCTTAATATTTGATATTTTATACCTGCAATTATTTCTGCTGTTAATTCTTTATCTTCTTTATCAAGATTGTGATATATGCTTAGTGGAATTTGATTTTTTTGTAAGAAAAATAAAAAGCTTTCCCCTCGTTCCCAAATTAATTCTTCCATTTTTAATTCTTTTGAGATTAGATTTACACTTAAAAAAATAGATAAAATTAATATGATTTTTCGCATTATTTTCCCTTAAAATATAATAAATTTTTACAAAATAAGGCAAACATTTTACTTTTTTATGCTTATAATTTAGTAATTAATTTTAAAAGGATTGTTATGTTTAAGAAAACTTTTATTTTCTTTTTCTTTTCTTTATTTATGTATGCAAATCAAATTACAAGTGCTGTGATTGATAAGGTTGAGCAAGGCTATGTTTATGCACATATTGTGGATAATAATTTAAATTTAGATGAATTAAAAAATGGAGCATTTATAGTAAAAGATGTAGAAGAACATTCTATTATTGTAGCTAGAGCTAATTTTGTATCTTTTGAAAATAATGTATTGAAATTAGAGTTATATACATTTTCTGACTTAAAACAAACCGCATTACCTTTGCCTGTTTTAGCACCACAAATAGGCGATAGAGTTGTATTAAATACTTATGTAAAACATACAATGTTAATTGCTCCTAGTAAGCAAGATTATGAAATGGTTCAAAATAATTTTAAAGATTTTATTTATTTTGATACGAATGTTTTTGCAGCTAATTTATATTCATCTTCTTTGATAGTTCCTAGTAGAAATGATTTAAGAGATTTTTGTAAAACATGGGTTGTGGGAAGTATTATGTATGTTGCAGAAAATAATTTAAGTTTATATGAATGTTCTTCTCTTAAAAAAATTGCTAGTTTTGAATATAAAGTAAATAAAAATGAAAATATCAATTTTTATTCAAATATTTCTAAACAATTAAGCAAAACAACAGATTATTTTTCATATTATAACGAGCTATTCAAGGAAAAGGAATAATAATTGCTTTAATGCATAAAATTATTAAAAAGGATTAATCGTGAAAAAATTAAGTGTTATAGCATTTGCTCTACTTATTTGTGCTTGCGTTCCACAAAAAAAGACAACAAATATTCAAGTAGAAAATAATACTCAAAAAACAACAGCTTATAAAAAAGCAAGTTATCAAGAGCCAGTTTTAAGCCCAGAAGAAGAAGCAGTTCGTCTTATGATATTTTCTGCAATTGGCGAAGGCATTCCACCACAAAACACTGTTTCTCAAGCACAAGCCTTAGCTTTAGCAAAAAGAGCAGCTTTAGCAGATGCTTATAGACAATTAGCAGGAAAGCTATATGGAATTAGAGTAAATTCAAGAGAAAATGTAAAAGATGCAATGCTAAGAAGCTCATTAATTACAACTTATGTAAATGGACTTATTAAAAATGCAAACATTACAGGTGAAGGCTTTAAAGACGGGCTTTATACTGTTGAGTTAGAACTTAAAATTGATAAATATAAATGGAACGAATTGTTCTCGTATTAATAACTTTAGTAGGATTATTAAATGCAACTAATCCTGATTATATCTTTTGGGCTAGATTAAGCACTAATAATCTAGTCCTAACTAATGAAGAATTTCATCTAAGTCGCGCAATGAGTATTGATAAAAAGGCGAAATACTCTTATGTTTGCGAACTTAACGCTACAAAAGACAATGTATATGAAAGTTTAAAAGATCAACAAAGCAATTTAATTGATTGTGTAAATAAAGCAATAGTTAGTGAATATGTAGATGTAAATAATTTTAAAGCAAATATTAAAACTTATTTAAGATTATTACCGATTTATTTTAAAGCTGAGCAAAATCAAGGAAAAATACTAATTTTTACAAAGGATAAGGTATGAAAATAGCCATAGTTGAAGATGATATTAATATGAGAAAATCACTTGAATTATCATTAAGCGATGATTATGAGCTTAAAACTTATAAAAATCCAATAGACGCTTTAAAAGAGCTTGATGATAGTTTTGATTTAATTATTAGCGATATTAATATGCCAAAAATGGATGGGCTAGAGTTTGTAAAAACCGCTTTAGAACAAAACATAAATGCTGAGTTTATAATAATTACAGGAAATGCTACTTTAAATAAAGCAATAGAAGCTTTAAGATTAGGTGTGAAAGATTTTTTAACAAAACCATTTGATTTAGAAAGATTATACGAAGCAATAAATAGAGCAAAAGTAATAAGAGAAAAAAAGGCTAAAAAAACAAAAAAAGAAAGCTTGATTAAGCAAGATGGCTTTTTAGGTAATTCAAGTGAATTAGACTTATTAAAAACTACTGCACTAAAGGCTGCAAAGACTAATGTAAGTGTGTTTTTAAGTGGCGAGAGTGGGGTTGGAAAAGAAGTTTTTGCAAAATTTATTCACGAAAATAGCAAAAGAGCAAATAAGCCCTTTATTGCTATAAATATGGCAGCAATTCCTGAAAATCTAGTAGAAAGCGAATTATTTGGCTATGAAAAAGGAGCTTTTACAGATGCAAATAGCAATAAATTAGGTTTGTTTGAATTAGCTAACGAAGGCACATTGTTTTTAGATGAAATAGGGGAAATGAGTGCTAGCTTGCAAGCAAAATTATTAAGAGTATTGCAAGAAAAGTGCATACAAAGATTAGGTGGAGCAAAACCTATAAATATAGATGTAAGAATTATAAGTGCTAGCAATATAAATATCCAAGAAAATATAAAAAATAACAAATTTAGAGCCGATTTATTTTATAGATTAAATACAATTATGTTAGATATTTTGCCACTAAGACGCCGTAAAGATGAAATAATAGAAATTGCAAATGCTACTTTAAAAAGAGTTAGCGATGAATATGATTTAGGAGAAAAATCATTAAGTGATGAAGCTAAAAAGCTTTTATTAGATTATGATTATCCTGGAAATATTAGAGAGCTAATTTCAATTATAGAAAGTGCTGCGATTTTAAGCGATGAAAATATTGTAAAAGCAAGTGATTTAAGACTTAATTTTACAAATAGTAACAAAACTAATATAAATGATTTAGAATTTGAACTAATTAAAGAAGCTTTAAAGCAAGAAAAGGATATAAAAGCAGCTGCAAAATTAATCTCAATGAGCGAAAAAGCTTTTAAAGAAAAAATGCAAAAATATAATTTAGGAGATGAAATATGAAAAGTATTGCAATCGTAGGTGCTAGCGGAGCAGTTGGAGAAGAAATATTAAATGTTTTAAACGAATATGATTTTCCTGTAAAAGATTTAAGATTATTGGCTAGTAAAAACAGTGCAGGCAAAGAAGTTGTATGGCGTGATGAAACTTATGTTATTGAAGAATTAGACGAGCATAGTTTTGATGAAGAAGATATTGATATTGCATTTTTTGCAGCTGGTGGAAGTGTAAGTGAAAAATACGCAAAAATAGCAGCTAGTAAAGGTGCTTTAGTAATTGATAATACAAGTTTTTTTAGAATGCATGATGATGTTCCTTTAATAGTGCCTGAGTGTAATCCGCAAGATTTTGCTAAGCATAAAGGAATTATCGCTAATCCAAACTGCTCAACCATTCAAATGGTTCAAGTTTTAAAGCCACTTGATAATGCTTTTGATATTAAAAGAGTTGATGTTAGCACTTATCAAGCAGCAAGTGGTGCAGGTAATTTAGGTATGAGTGAGCTTATGGAAGGCTTACAAAAAGTTTTTGCATTTGAAGAGATTAAACCTTCTAAATTTACTTATCAATTAGCACTTAATTTAATTCCACAAATTGATAGTTTTACAGAAAGTGGTTATACAAAAGAAGAACTTAAAATGGTAAATGAAACTCAAAAAATATTGCATAAAAAAATGCAAATAAGTGCGACTTGTGTGCGCGTACCAGTTCTAAGAAGCCATAGTGAAAGCATTACAATTACATTTAATAACGAAGTTGATTTAGATAAGGTTAGAACAATTTTAAGCAAGGCTCCTAGTGTAGTTCTTATGGATAATCCAAATGCGAAAGCCCATAATGAAGAAGAGCCAAGCGAAGAATTACGCTATCCAATGCCACTTTTTACAAGCGATACAAATGAAACTTATGTAGGAAGAATTAGAAAGGATTTAAATGATCCTAAGATTTTGCATTTATGGTGCGTAGCTGATCAAATAAGAGTTGGAGCTGCAACAAACGCTGTAAGAATTGCTTTACTAGCTTTAAATAAATAATATTATTAGAATTTGAATTTCTTAATTCAAATTCTACACTTCAAATAGCTTTAAAATCCTTGTTTTTAGACATAAAAAAATAAAAGAATTTGAAATAGGAATTTCAAATTCTTTTTTAGATTAAAATGGTTTTATAATCATTGCAGTAATTATTCCAATCATTATAATTGTTGGAACTTCGTTATAGACTCTAAAGAATTTACCACTTTTTGTACAGGTATCGTTTTTAAGTTGTTTTAAATATCTTAAGCAATCAAAGTGATATATTAAAAGTAAAACAACGCAAAGCAATTTAAGATGAAAATAACCTAAATGCATTAGGGTAGTATTCGCACTAATCATTAAAATACCTGTAATAACTGTAACTATCATAGAAGGTTGTCCTATGAAGTAAAACAGTTTATCTTCTTGAATTTTTACAACTTCAACAAATTCTTTTTTATGTGAATGTTCTTGATGATAAACATAAAGGCGTGGCAAATAAAATAAAGTAGCCATCCATGAAATAAATGCTAAAAAGTGTAACCATTTAATCCAATCATAATTATTTGTTAAAAAGTCCATTCTTAACTCCTTTTTTTAATTATTTCTTTTAAGATTATTATAAACACTCCTAAGTTAATGCAAACATCGGCAATGTTAAAAACAGCGAAGTTAAACCAGTAATGCCAAGCGATAAAATCAATTACTCCAGGGTAAAAAAATCTATCGTAAATATTACTCATTCCACCTGCTAAAATGAATGATAAAGCAGAATAATTATCGTTTAGAAATTTTTTCTCTTTAACTAAAAATATTCCTGCAATCATTAATAAAATAATTTGTATATATTTTAAGTATCCTTGTAAAAAACTTAGCATTGAAAACGCAACACCATCATTAAAAACTAAGTAAAAACTAATAGGGGTAAAATGCCATTCATAACCAGCTAAAAATATATTTTTACTTAATCTATCAAGTATTATTACAAAAATAATAATTAAAGAAGAATATATTAATTTCTTCTTCATACTAGCACACTTTTAAAGTATTTTACACATTCACTTTCCATTGCTTTTAGTGTTTTTTCATCCTCACATTCAAGCAATATTCTCATTAAATTTTCAGTTCCTGAATATCTAAACAAATAATTTACATTATTAATTTTAAGTTTTTCATATAATTTTTCTATTTCTTCAAGGCTTTCAAGAGGTTTTTTTTCTGTTATTTTTAAGTTTGTTAAACTTTGTGGATAAAGTTTGATTTCGCTAAATATTTCGCTAGCTTTTTTATTTAACAATAGTTTAGCTACTTGAAGCGCAGCAACTATTCCATCACCTGTTTTTGCATAATCACTAAAAATTATATGCCCACTTTGTTCTCCACCAAAATTATAATTTTTTTCTTGCATTGCATGTAAAATATATTTATCTCCAACATCAGTTGTAACATAAGAAATATTATGTTTTTTAAGATAATTTAAAAAGCCCATATTACTCATTTTGCTAATCGCAACGCCACTTAAATTATCATTATCTTTTAAAGCTTTTGCTAAGACACCTAATAAAATATCGCCATTTATAATTTCGCCATTTTCATCAACTACAACCAATCTATCAGCATCTCCATCAAATGCAAAACCTATATCAGCTCTTAATCTTTTTACTTCTTTTGCAAGCATATTTGGATGAAGTGCTCCACAACCATCGTTTATATTAATTCCATTTGGCTCACAAGCTAGAGTGATTACATCAGCACCAAGCTCAGAAAAAACAGCAGGTGCAACCTTATAAGCTGCTCCGTTAGCACAATCTAGCACAATTCTTAGATTTTTAAGGGTTGTATTTTTTGGGAATGAATTTTTAATATGAACTATATATCTTCCTATAACATCATCAATTCTTTTTGCAGAACCTATTTTATCTTTTATTACAAGATGGGAATTAATTAAGTTTTCATCATTAAAAATTCTATCAATTTCAAGTTCATCAGCTTCGCTTAATTTAAAACCATTTGCATCAAATACTTTTATCCCATTATCATAATAAGGATTATGAGATGCACTTATCATAATAGCAAAATCACATCTCATATCTTCACTCAAAAACGCCACAGCAGGAGTTGGCATAGGTCCAATTTGTAATACATTAAAACCTACTGCATTAAGCCCACTTACTATAGCATTTTCTATCATATAACCACTTCTTCTTGTATCTTTTCCTACTATTACTTTTTTTGTTACAGCTTTGTTTTTAAAAAATATTCCTATAGCCATTGCAGCTCTTAAAGCTTTAAAAGCACTCAAATCGCTACCTGCAAAGCCTCTAATTCCATCAGTTCCAAATATCATTTTTAGCCTTTCACTATGATTTTAATTTTAAATTAAGATTATTTTAACAAAACTTTACTAAAATCATTCTTTTAAAAATTTTTACGAAGGAATTTTTTATGGCAAATCATAAATCATCAGAAAAAAGAGCTAGACAAACAATTAAAAAAACTATTAGAAATAGATTCTATAGAACAAGACTTAAGAACATTACTCGTGCAGTTCGTGAAGCAGCATTAGCTAATGATAGTGAAGCAGCAGCAGCAGCTTTAAAAATAGCTAATAAAAAAATTCATGAAATGGTAAGCCGTGGTTTTCTAAAAAAACAAACAGCTTCAAGAAAAGTAAGTCGTTTAGCACTTTTAGTAAATAAAATTGGTGCTTAATTTTTAAATGCTAGCAAGCAAACTTGAGCCTTTCTTAAAACGCTATGAAGAAATTCAAGCGTTTTTAAGTAATATTGAAAATACTTCAGATTTAGCAAAAGTTACAGCCTTATCAAAAGAACAAAAAGGTTTAGAAGATATAGTTGAAGTTGCTAAGAAATATTTAAATACTTTAGAATCAATTGAAGAGAATAAGACTTTATTACAAGATCCTGAATTAGGTGAATTAGCTAAAGATGAATTAAAATATTTAGAAGATTTAAAACCTAAATTAGAAGAAGAAATAAGAATACTTTTATTACCAAAAGACCCTAACGATGAAAAAAATATTTTTCTAGAAATAAGAGCAGGAACTGGTGGAGATGAAGCAGCTTTATTTGTTGGAGATTTATTTAAAGCATATGCTAGATATGCAGAAAGTAAAGATTATAAAATAGAGATTGTAAGTCAAAGCGAAGGTAGCGCAGGTGGATTTAAAGAAATTATTTTATTGATTAAGGGTGATAAAGCTTATTCAAGGCTAAAATACGAAGGTGGAACACATAGAGTTCAAAGAGTTCCTGCTACTGAGTCTCAAGGAAGAGTTCATACTAGTGCAATAACTGTTGCGGTTATGCCTGAGGCTGAGGATAATGACATACAAATAAATCCAAATGATTTAAAAATTGATGTTATGAGAAGTAGTGGGCATGGTGGTCAGAGTGTTAATACTACTGATTCTGCTGTAAGAATAACTCATATTCCTACTGGGCTTGTAGTTGTTAATCAGGATGGAAAAAGCCAACATAAAAATAAAGAAAGTGCTTTAAAAGTATTAAAAGCAAGACTTTATGAAATGCAAGAGCAAGAAAGATTAGCAAAGGAAAGAGAAAGTAGAAAATCTCAAGTAGGAAGTGGAGATAGAAGTGAAAGAATTAGAACTTATAATTATCCACAAAATAGAATAAGCGATCATAGAATAAATTTAACTCTTCATAGATTAGATATCATTATGCAAGATGGTTTGTTAGATGAAATTATAGAACCTTTAATAGCACACTATCAAGCAGAGGCCTTAAACGAAGCTAATTTATGACAAAAGTATTAGCATACATACTTGTTATAATAGTTGTAACAAGTGTGTTTTTATATAAAAATAATCAAAAAGAACAGATTGAAATTTTAAAACAAAAGCAAGAAGAAGAATTATTAGTAAAAAGTTTAGAAAGATTTTATTTAGCTGGAAAGGTTGAATGCTATAATCATTCTGAATGCAATATTGATAATGGAGTTTCTAAATATTTTCAATTTTCTAATTTATATCTAAGAAATAGACAAGATTTAATAACTTTTTTTAAATTATTAGATAAAGATAGTAAAGATTACAGAGCAGAGTTTATTAAAAAAAATAATTTTGAATATTATTTAAGTGATGGCAGTTTTTTTAATAATCCGATAAATAATATTGACAATTCTCATAAAGAATTTGAAATAGGAATTAAGAAATTAAGATTTAAAAACAATATCTTAGATGATTTTGCATTTTTAACTTGGTATGTAGATATTAGTTCTTATCAAACAATTATTGATACTTTTAAAAATATAAATGTTAGTCTAAAAACAAAATATGAAATTAAAAATTCTCATCTTGGTTTAGATAAATTAGACTTAGAATTAAAGCTTACCTTGGTTGATGAAAGCAAAATCAAACTTATGATAAAAAATAAAAAAATTGAATTAAAAATGGAAAATTATGATTCGTTGAAAATAATATTTGTAGAATTTAAAGAAATAATAAAAAAATTTCTTGAAAATAATAAAGATATTATATTTTTTTCTGATTTATTAACTCATTATGATGATATTGTAAATCCAAAAGTAAAAAGTATTTCTTTATCAACTAATAATCTTTTTGATACAAAAAATATCCTATTTGTAAGCACATACAAACTTGAATCAAATTAACATTTATTTATAAGCTTTGAGTAGAATTGAAACACAAATTCTATAAAAAAAGGAAAAATTATGGCAAAAGTTATGAAAACAATGGATGGTAACGAAGCCGCTGCATATGCTGCCTATGCGTTTACTGAAGTCGCAGGAATTTATCCTATTACTCCAAGTTCTCCAATGGCTGATTATACAGATATTTGGGCTTCTCAAGGTAAGAAAAATATTTTTGGTATGCCTGTTAAAATTGTAGAAATGCAAAGTGAAGCAGGTGCTGCAGGTAGTGTTCACGGCTCACTTCAAGCAGGTGCATTAACTACTACTTATACAGCTTCTCAAGGTTTATTACTTAAAATTCCTAATATGTATAAAATTGCAGGTCAAATGCTACCTGGTGTTATTCATGTTGCTGCTCGTGCAATTGCAGCTCAAGCTCTTTCAATTTTTGGAGATCATCAAGATATTTATGCAGCTCGCCAAACAGGTTTTGCGATGCTATGCTCAAATAGTGTTCAACAAGCTATGGATTTAGCTGGTGTTGCTCACCTTAGTGCTATTAAAGGTCGTGTTCCGTTTATGCACTTCTTTGATGGTTTTAGAACTTCACATGAAATTCAAAAAATTGAAGTTATGGATTATGAAGTATTTAAAAGATTAATTGATATGGATGCAGTTCAAGCATTCCGTGATGCCTGTTTAAATCCTGAACATCCAAAAACTCGTGGAACAGCACAAAACGATGATATATACTTCCAAACTCGTGAATTAGCAAATAGATATTATGACGCTTTACCTGATGTAGTAGCTGATTATATGAATGAAATTTCAAAAGTTACAGGAAGAACTTATAAGCCATTTGTATATTACGGAGCAGCTGATGCAACTCGTGTGGTTGTAGCAATGGGTAGTGTAAATGAGGCTTTAACTGAAGTAGTTGATTATCTAAACAAAAAAGGCGAAAAAGTTGGTGTTATGATGGTTCATTTATATAGACCATTTAGCTTAAAATATTTCTTTAACGAAATGCCAAAATCAGTTGAAAAAATTGCTGTTTTAGATAGAACAAAAGAGCCAGGTAGTATAGGTGAGCCTTTATATCTTGATATTAAAGCAGCTTATTATGATCAAGATAATGCTCCTATTATTGTTGGTGGTAGATATGGTTTAAGTTCAAAAGACGTAGATCCTGCACAATTACTTGCAGTGTTTGAGAATTTGAATTCGGAAAAACCAAAAAATAATTTTACAATCGGTATTAATGATGACGTAACAAATCTTTCATTACCATTAGGCAAGAAGATTTCATTAGGAGATGAGAGCACAACTGAGTGTTTATTCTATGGACTTGGTGCTGATGGAACAGTTGGTGCAAACAAAAACTCAATTAAAATTATCGGAGATAAAACTGATTTATACGCACAAGCTTATTTTGCTTATGATAGTAAAAAATCAGGCGGATACACAAGAAGCCACTTAAGATTTTCTAAAAAACCTATCACATCTACTTATTTAGTAAGTACTCCACACTTTATTGCTTGTAGCGTGGCTGCTTATTTAGATATTTACGATGTTTTATCAGGTATTAGAGAAAATGGAACTTTCTTACTTAACTCAATTTGGGATGAGCAAACTACAATAGAAAAAATTCCTAATAAAGTTAAAAAAGTTCTAGCAGAAAAAAATGTAAATTTCTATATTATCAATGCTACAAAACTTGCTCGTGAAATTGGTCTTGGCAATAGAACAAATACAATTATGCAAAGTGCATTCTTCAAATTAGCAAAAATTATTGATTATGAAGATGCTCAAAAATATATGAAAGAATTTGCATACAAAAGCTATGTGAAAAAAGGTGAAGCAATAGTTGAAATGAACTATAAAGCTATTGATACAGGAGCACAAGGCTTAGTAAAAGTTAATGTTGATCCAGCATGGGCAAATCTAGTTGTTGAAGAGAAAAAAGCTGATGATAAATATATAGGAACTGCTTTTGTTGAAAACATTGTAAAACCTATGAACGCTGCTAAAGGTGATGATTTACCAGTTTCTGCATTTATTGGATATGAAGATGGTAGCTTTGAGCACGGAACAACTCAATTTGAAAAGCGTGGCGTTGGTGTTATGGTTCCTAAATGGATTGAAGCAAATTGTATTCAATGTAACCAATGTGCATCAGTATGTCCTCATGCAGTAATTCGCCCATTCTTAATCAATGAAGAAGAAATGGCAAATGCTCCAATAGGAGTAAAAGAGCATTCACTAGATGCTAAAGGTATTAAAGGCGAAAGTCTTAAATTTAAAATCCAAGTATCAGCACTTGATTGTACAGGTTGCGAACTTTGTGTAACTGAGTGTCCAAGTAAAGAAAAATCACTTGTAATGGTTCCACTAGAAGAAGAACTAGAAAAAGGCGAACAAGATAACGCTGATTATTTATTCCATAAAGTAAGTTATAAAGATAATTATTTAGCAAAAGATACTACAAAAGGTGCTCAATTTGCACAACCATTATTTGAATTCCACGGAGCGTGCCCAGGTTGTGGTGAAACTCCATACATTACTTTAGTAACAAGAATGTTTGGTGAAAGAATGATGATTGCAAACGCAACAGGATGTAGCTCGATTTATGGTGGTTCTGCGCCTTCAACTCCATACCGCAAAAACGATAAAGGTTTTGGACCTGCATGGGGTAACTCATTATTTGAAGATAATGCTGAGTTTGGTATGGGTATGAGAGTTGCAACTGAAACAATTCGCCATAGAATTGAAGATATTATGATTAATACAAAAGATAAAGCTCCAAATGCAATTGCTGCGCTTTATGGTGAGTGGTTAGCTAATAAGAAAAATGCTGATATAACAGCAGATGTAAGAGATAGATTAATCCCATTATTAGAGCAACACGCAGAGCTTGAAGGTGCTAAAGAAATTTTAGGACTTAAAAACTATGTAGCTAAAAAATCTCAATGGATTTTCGGGGGCGATGGCTGGGCTTATGATATAGGTTACGGCGGACTTGATCATGTTTTAGCAAGTGGAGAAGATGTGAATGTATTAGTAATGGATACTGAAGTTTATTCAAATACAGGTGGACAAGCATCTAAATCAACAAGAACTGGTGCGGTAGCTCAATTTGCTGCAAGTGGTAAGCCAAGTCAGAAAAAAGACTTAGGACAAATCGCTATGACTTATGGAAATATTTTCGTAGCTCAAGTAAACTCAAACGCTAACTATGCTCATTTTATTAAAGCATTAATCGCAGCTGAAGCTTATGATGGACCAAGCTTAATAATTTGCTATAGCCCTTGTATAGCTCACGGAATTAAAGGCGGAATGGGTGCTAGTGGAGATCATGCTGAAATTGCTACTAAGTGTGGTTATTGGCCGATTTATACTTTTGATCCAAGATTAGAAGAAGAAGGCAAAAACCCATTAAAAATTGTTTCTCGTGAGCCTGATTGGGATTTATATGAAAGCTTTTTAATGGCAGAAGTTCGCTATAATTCTCTTAAAAAGTCTAATCCAAAAGAAGCAGAAGAATTATATGCACGCAACAAAGCAGACGCTCAAAGACGCTACAGACAATTAAAGCGTTTAGCAGCAGCTGATTATTCTAATTAATATTAAGCCCTTTTTAGGGCTTAATTATTTTTATTTTCTTAAAGAATTTGAATTAGGAATTTAAAAATCAACTTAAATCTTCTTAAATTAATTTCTAAAAATGTTTTAAATTAGCTAAAATAATTTTTTTCTTTATTATCAAAAAGCTTTTATTTTAAGATTAAAATTATCTTTTTTGTAACTTTAAATTCTTTAAATCATATTAAAATTAATAAATTTTTTTAAGGAGATATTATGCAAAATCTTAATGCCAAAAAAGATTTAATGCAAATACTAAACGAACATGGTTTTAGTAGAAGGGATTTTTTAAAATGGTCTAGCGGAATGGCTACTATGCTAGGACTTGGAGTAACTTTTGCTCCAAATATTGCAAATGCAGTAGAAAACGCTAGTAATACTCCTGTAATTTGGCTACATATGGCTGAGTGTACAGGCTGTAGCGAGAGCTTACTTAGAAGTGACGCACCTACAATTGATAGCTTAATATTTGATTATTTAAATATTGAATATCACGAAACCGTAATGGCTGCAAGCGGTCATCAAGCTGATGAAAACTTAGAAAACGCTATTAAAAAACACGCAGGAAAATATGTATTATTAGTAGAAGGTGCAGTTCCTGCAGGAAGTTCTAGTTTTTATCTAACTTTAGGCTCTAAAGGTCATACAGGAGAAGAAATAGCAAAAAAAGCTTGTGAAAATGCAGAAGCGATTTTAGCAATAGGTACTTGTTCAAGCTTTGGTGGTATTCAAGCAGCTGCTCCAAATCCAACAAATGCTGTGCCAATTAGCAAGATTACAAATAAAAGCGTAATCAATGTTCCAGGCTGTCCTCCAAGTGAGAAAAATATCGTTGGCTCAGTGCTACAATTATTATTATTTGGTTCTATGGCACTTGATAATTTTAATCGTCCTAAGTGGGCATATGAACATAGAATTCATGATTATTGTGAGCGTAGAGGGCATTTTGATGCAGGTGAGTTTGTTGAGAGCTTTGGTGATGAAGGTGCTAAGAAAGGTTATTGTCTTTATAAAGTTGGTTGTAAAGGACCATATACATTCAATAATTGTGCAAAGCATAGATTTAATCAGCACACAAACTGGCCAATCGGAGCTGGACATGGTTGTATAGGTTGCTCTGAGCCTGATTTTTGGGATAGTATGCAAGCTTTTGAAGAGCCACTTAAAAATAAATCATTTAGAACATTTTTTAATGATGCAACAAGTGATAAGATAGGAATAGGTGTATTAACACTAACAGGAGTAGCAATAGCTGCTCATGCAACAATTTCAACAATTAAAAAAGATAAGGAATAAAAATGCAAAAAATAGTAGTAGATCCAATTACGAGAATTGAAGGACATTTAAGAGTAGAAGTAATAGTTGATGATGAAAACGTAGTAACCGATGCTTATGCAGGTTCAACTCTTTGGCGTGGAATTGAAACTATTGTAAAAGGTAGAGATCCAAGAGATGTAGGCTTTATGACACAAAGAATTTGTGGAGTTTGTACTTATTCGCATTATAGAGCAGGTATTGAAGCAGCTGAAAATGCTTTAGGTATTGTTCCTCCAAAAAATGCAAAACTTACAAGAACATTAATGAATGCTGCATTGTTTATGCACGATCATTGCGTTCATTTTTATCAATTGCATGGTCTTGATTTTGTTGATGTTGTAAGTGCTTTAAGTGCTGATCCAGCAAAAGCTGAACAAGAAGCTCTAAAATGGTGTGATAAGCCATTTGCTTGTGGTGTTGGAGAGCTTAAAGCTGTTCAAGAAAAGTTAAAAGGCTTTGTTGATAAAGGAGAATTAGGAATATTTGCAAACGCTTATTGGGGACACAAAACTTATCGCTTTAGCCCTGAACAAAACCTAATTGCATTAAGCCACTATTTAGAGTGCTTAAAAATTCAAAGAATTGCAGCACAATTAATGGCTATTTTTGGTGCAAAACAACCACATCCACAAAGCTTAACCGTTGGCGGTGTAACTTGCGTTATGGATATACTTGATCCTGCAAGAATTGGCGAATATAAAACTAAATTCCTTGAAATTAGTGATTTTATTCATCGTGCTTATTTGGCTGATATTAAGATGGCTGCAGCTGTTTATAAAAACGAGCCAAGCGTAATGAATGATGTAGGCGTTGATAATTTCATGTGTTCTAATGAGTTTTATTTAGGAGATGAATATTTATTCAAAGGCGGAATTGTTACAAATATGCTAAAAAACCCTGTTTTAAGCGAAGTAGATGAGAGTAAAATTACAGAAGAAGCAACTAGGGCTTGGTATAAAAATGATAAAGCACTTCATCCTTATGATGGCGAACAAGAGCCAAATTATACAGGTTTAGTAGATGAAAAAACCCTAAATCATAAAGGCGAGTTAGAAGATTCTAAAGTGTTTGATATGAATGGAAAATATAGTTGGATTAAAGCTCCAAGATATGATAATTTACCTGTTCAAGTAGGACCAATCGCAACAATTATTGTAAACTACTTAGCAAAAAATCCTATCGTTGTAAAAGAAGTTGATGCTTTATTAGCTGAATTAAATATTGAGCTTAAAGACTTACTTAGCACATTAGGAAGAACTGCAACAAGAATGCTTGAAGTTAAAATTATAAGCGAACACGCTTTAAAAGCTTTAGATAGTTTAATTGAAAATCTAAAAGTTGATCAAAGCACTTGCGCGCCTTATGTAATAGATAAAAACAAAGAATATAAAGGTCGCTTTATAGGTAATGCTCCAAGGGGAGTTTTAAGCCACTGGATTAGAATTAAAGATGGTATAGTGCAAAATTATCAATGTGTAGTTCCATCTACATGGAATGCAAGTCCAAAGGATGCTAATGGCGTTATGGGAAGCTATGAAGCTTGCTTAATCGGTCTTAAAATTGCAGATCTTACAAAACCACTTGAAATTATTAGAAAAATACATTCATACGATCCTTGCATTGCTTGTGCTGTGCATGTTATGGATAAAAAAGGTAATAAGTTAGGTGAATATAAAGTAGGGGTGTGATATGAAACATTATGAGTTTTCTATTGGTCTTAGGGCTACTCATTGGCTAAGAGCTTTTGCTATCTTAGCCCTTTGTATTAGTGGCTTTTATATAGCAAGTGTATTTATTTCGCCAGATAAATCAACTGAGCCAAATCTATTTATACAAGCAAAGTTTCGCTTCGTGCATAATGTAGCTGGATTTATTCTTTTAGCTTGTTTTATCTTTAAACTTTATCTTTTTATTTTTGATAAATTAAGCCATAAAGAGCGTGTAAGTATAAAGGATTGCTTTAGTATTAAAACTTGGATAGAGCAAATTAAGTTTTATTTATTTTTAGGAAAGCATCCACACTTGCAAGGTGTTTATAACCCACTTCAATTTGTGAGCTATTTTTTCTTTTATATTGTTTTAGCATTGCTGATTTTAACAGGTTTCGTGCTTTATATAAATGTATATCATGAAGGTTTTGCTGCTATGATAACTCCGTTTATTAAGCCATTTGAAGAAATGTTTGGCGGACTTGCTTATGTTAGAATTCTTCATCATATTTTAACTTGGATTACTATGATTTTTGTAGGAGTTCATATTTATATGGCTGTATTTAATGCTATCAAAGGCAAAGATGGTGCAATGGACGCTATATTTAGTGGATATAAATATAAATGAGAGTTTTAGTTCTAGGAATTGGAAATATCTTAATAGGAGATGAGGGAGCTGGAGTTATTTTTCTTGAATATTTTAGGAAAAATCTAGCTCCTAATCCTTTAATACAAGAGGAATTTAAAAACGGAATTTCAACTCAATTAGTATTTTTAGACGGCGGAACAATGGCTATGAATTTAGCCCATATAATTGCTGATTTTGATAAAGTTTATGTGATTGATTGCATTAATGCTGATGATTTAGAAGTAGGTGATGTTGTATTTTTTGATTATAAGCAAGTGCCAACTAATATAAATTATCAAGGCAGTGCGCATGAGCTTGAAATGCAAATGATGCTTAATTTTATGAATTTAGTTGGTGATTTGCCAGAGTGCAAGATTTTAGGAATTGTTCCAAATCGTCTTGAGCCTATGAAGATTGGCTTAAGTGAAAGTATTCAAAAATCTTTTGTTAAATTACAAAAAACTCTTTTAAATGAATTAAACAAAGATGGTTTTAACTTAGAGTTTAAAGGTGATTTTAGTATTGAAAAAGCGATTAGTAATTATAGGAATTTAAGCAGTGTTAATTAGGTATGATTTTAAGATTAATTTAAAAGATTTTGGAATATTTTTAAGCCATATTGCAAAAAAAATCAATATAAATTATAAGCTTTTTTATGAAAATAATGAGTTTTCGTTAGAGTTAAATGATGCAAGCGAAAAGATTTTAGAGTTTAATGAGCTTATTAAAAAAGTTCCTTATTTTTTGTTTTTACAAGATTTTAATGTAAGCGAAGAAAAAAGCGAAAAAAGAAAAGAATTTGAAATAGGAATTTCAAAATTACCTTTAAATCTTTGTGATGAGATTTTTGATGATTTAGCATTAAAAGTGCAAAATTATGAAAAAACAAATGAGAGTGATTTTGTAGTTATAGCTAATTATGAATTATTACAAAAAGCATTTGTATGTGATAAAAATACTCAAATATTGCTAAATTCTTATGAAAAACCATTTATAAAACTTGCACCAAAATCACTTTATAAAAAAGCTCATAATTTAAAAGATTTTTTATATGTAGGTTTTGCAAATAATAAAGATTTGTATAATGAACTAAAAGAAAGCAATGAGCTTTATTATATAAAACAGTCAGAAAACGCACTAATAATTAAGCCTTATAACGATACATTTTGTATTATTCAAAATCCTTATACTAATGAGTTATCAAATGCTTTTAATATTGATAAATTAAGCTTTAAATTACCTAAAAATAAGGCTAGTTTGATTAAGCTTTTAAAAGGTTTAGAGCATGGAGAAAAACTCTTAGCAAATTATGAAAAGAAATTTAGCTTAAGTGATTTTGAATTGGTTGAAGATAATATTTTTGCTCTAATTAAACTTGCTAACATAATACTAGAAAGCGATGTTTTAAAGCTAGTTCCTAATAATTATACAAAGGGCGTTAGAGTTGATTTTATAATTGATGAAAACGGCTTAAATATAGCAAAATTAATCTCTTCATTAATGAGCTTTAGATTAGCAAATGCAGCGATGATTGAAGTAGGGTTTTTTGAAGGGCTTGTAAAAATGCTTGGAAATTTAAATACTGATGAAAGATACATAAGCACAAAGCTTATAGAGTATAGTTCGTTTTTAAGCTACAACGCATTTTTAAATCCACATTTAAAAATTAGTAAATGGGCTAATAGTGAGTGTTTTAATTAATATAACAGGCAAGGTTCAAGGAGTAGGATTTCGCCCTGAAGTTTGCAAATTAGCCAAAGCTAAAGGACTTAATGGCTATATTTTAAACGATACTTTAGGAGTTAGTTTAGCTCTTGATTGCGATGAAAAAAGAGCTAGAGAATTTATAAAAGACTTAAAACAAATACTTAAAAAAAATCGCCCATTAGCAAGTATAGAAAAAGTAAAAATAAGCAAAACTAATGAAACTTATAATGATTTTATTATCAAAAAACCAAGCAAAGATAAGCGTAATCTTGCAGTTATTTTGCCAGATTTTGCTCCTTGTAAGGATTGCATAAAAGAGCTTAATAATCCTAAGCTAAAACGAAGATTCAATCATCCTTTTATAAATTGTACAAATTGTGGTACAAGATATAGCGTGATAAGAAAAATCCCTTATGATAGAGCAAATACTTCTATGAGTGAGTTTATTATGTGTGATGAATGCAGTAAAGAATATAACGACCTTGATGATAGAAGGTTTTTTGCTGAGCCTATTGCATGTAATAGTTGTGGAGCAAGGCTTAGTGTGGATTTAGCAAAGGCTATAAAATATCTTAAAAATGGCAAAATTGTAGCGATTAAAGGCGTTGGCGGATTTAATTTATTGTGTAATGCAAACGATAGTAAAGCGGTTGATAAATTAAGAGTTTTAAAACAAAGACCTAAAAAACCCTTAGCAATAATGGTAAAAGATATTAAAATGGCTAAGCAATACGCCAAAATTTCAAAAAAAGAAGAGCAGGTTTTAAAAAGTGAGCAAAGACCTATAATGCTACTTAAAAGTCTTAATAAAACTGCTTTTAATATACATTTTGAATTTAGCCAAATAGGTATATTTTTGCCAACTGCACCGATATTTCATATACTTTTTAAGGGGCTTGATTTTGCATTAGTGGCTACTAGTGCAAACAAAAGTGGTGAGATGATTTATTCTAAAAAAAGCGAGTTTAAGAGATTAAAACCTGATTTAATAATAAATCATAATAGAAAAATTATTAATAAAATTGATGATAGTGTAGGGCAAGTAGTTAATAATACTTATCATCATCTAAGAAGTGCTAGAGGCTTTTCGCCGTATTATTTTCATCATAAAATAAAGAAAAATATAAATATTCTTGCTCTTGGAATGGAAGAAAAAAACGAGTTTTTAATATATACAAATGGGCTTTGTATAAAATCACCTTTCATAGGGGATTTAAAGGATATTAGTGTTTATGAAAATTTCATTAAAACTTTAAGATTTTTTGTGAGTAATTATAAAATCAAATTTGATTATATTTTGGCTGATTTACACCCACATTTTTTATACCACGAAAAAATTACAAAAGAATTTAAAATAGGAATTAGCAAAACCACAAAAATTATAAAAATCTATCATCACGCAGCCCATGCAATGAGCCTAAATCTTAAAAATATTAGAGCATTTTGTTTTGATGGTACGGGATTTAAGAATAATCATCATATAAGTGGTGGAGAAGTGCTAGACGTTACAAGAAATATAATTAATACTGCTTTTTCTTTTGATAATTTTAAATTAGTGAATGTTAAAAATAATGAATTATTAGCCTATGCTATTATGCAAAAATACGAATTACCTTATCAAATAAATAATAATTATGATATAGCCTTAAAAAACTGCAAGCTTTATACAAGCTCACTTGGTAGGATAATTGATGCGTTTGCTTATCTTGTTTGTGGGTTAAAAAAGAACGATTTTGAAGCACATTCAGGAATGCTAATAGAAAGCTATTATAACGAGAATATAAAAGATATTTATAAGATAGAATTTGAATTAGGAATTATAAATTATAAAGATATTTTTGCAAGTTGCATAAACGAAAGTCCTGAGCTTGCATGCACTAAGTTTATAAATACAATTGTTTATATAATCAAAGCTTTAAGTCCTAGTAAAAGAGCGGTTTTAAGTGGTGGAGTGTTTTGTAATAAAACTATTTTAAGGTTGCTTTTAGAAGATAAAGAATATAAATTTTATACTCCAAAAGATTTTGCTATAAATGATAGTTGCATTGCTTTAGGACAACTTAATTACTTCTTAAATAATATGAATTTTAAGGATTAATTTATTATATATTGATAAAATCACGCCTTTTTTCAAAAAGGATTAATTATGAAAATTTTACAAGAATTTAAAACATTTGCTATGCGTGGCAATGTTGTGGATTTAGCTGTTGGTGTGGTTATCGGAACTGCTTTTGGTAAGATTGTAAGCTCACTTGTAAGCGATATTATTATGCCTATTGTTGGGGTTTTAACAGGTGGAGTTGATTTTAGTGATTTAAAATTAGTTATCAAAGAAGGTGCCAAAGAAGCTGAGAATGTAACTGTTAATTATGGTATGTTTATTCAAAATGTTGTTGATTTTTTAATCATTGCTTTTTCAATTTTCGTTGTTGTAAAGCTAATTAATAAGCTTAAAAAAGCAGAAAAAGAAGAAGAAAAACAAGCTCCAGCTCCTGCACCTGCAGAAGACATTGTGCTACTAACCGAAATTAGAGATTTGTTAAAAAACAAATAATTTTTTAAGCTAATCTTAATGATTAGCTTAATTTATATCATATCCTTAGAATTATTTTCTTCATTTTTATTTTTGATTTCATCTATACTATTTACTATGATTGCGATGATTGGGTTTATTACAAGCAATGGTAAAAAAGCAATCCTTTAAAGTTATCAAATTTGTATGTATTAAGATTAAGTGAGTTTAAGACATATTTTTGTTGTGATTTGTTAGTTTAGTTTAATGGTTTGAGCTAGTGCAAAGGATAAAACAAGATAGTTTTTAGCTAATTAAACTAAAATCTTTTGTAGGTTTTATGATTTATAAAATTATATTAATACATTTTAAAATGTATAATTTAAAAATATAAGGAGAAAAAATGTATATAGATGAAAATACTTTAAAATTTTATTTAGATGATAATTATAAGAAACTAGAAAAAAGCAAGCAAGCTATTAGTGATAGATTTGATGGTGTTAGTAATATTTTAAGTAAAGCTAAAACAATACAAATTGATTGGCAAAATATACAAAAAGATATAAACAAATATATTAATGAAGTTCAAAATAAATTCCCAAAAGACAGTAGTAACCTAGATAAATATAAAAGTTGTGAACGAGATTTTGGGTTAGGTAGAGTGTTTGTTGTTGATAAAAAATTAATAGGTATGACAAATCAAAATAAAGCTTTCAAGGAAAGACTTGATGAAATAGAAAAAGATTTTGTCTTAAAATTACTTTTTGTTATGAGTGGTTATGACTTTAAAACCAACAACGTAGTTAACGAATATAGGATTTTAAGTAATAAGAAATTAAATTATGATTTTGAAGGCTCTACATACTCTCAAGGGACTTGCGCTTGGATAAATTCTCATTTTTCTGATAATACTTTGTTTATAGAATTTGTTGATTTTATAAAAAATTGTTGTGATACTAGTAATATTAAAAAAGAAACATATATAGCATTATGCTATCCTGGTAGAGTGACAAAGGCAGATATTGATAAACCTAAAGATGTAGAAATAGACTATGAAGAACAGAAAAAGATTTTAGAGTTTCGTTTTCCGTATAAGTTTATGTGGATGTGGGCGAATGCCGATAAGGTAATACACCCTATAAGTCTAGATGCTTTTAGGAACTTTTTAAAATCTGATTTTATGCAAGAGATTTTTAAAGAAGATGAATTTAAAAAACAAATAAAAGATAATCTTGGAGATAATGTAAACGAATATCCAAAAAAAATTACCGATTGTCATTTTGATAGTTTTCCAGCAATTTGGAAGATTGTGAGCGGTAAAATTTATGAAAAAATTTTTGGAAAAGGTGCAAATAAAACTACAGAAAATTTACAAAAGGTTTCAAAAATCATATCTCTTTTATGTATAGGCGAAACCGATATGAAAAATATTTCAGATTTACTTGAAACTCATAAACAAATCATACTTTATGGAGTGCCAGGGACAGGCAAGACTTATTCAGCTAAAGAGATTATAAAAGAATGGCAAACTAAATCACAAGAAGAAAGCTTAGTAGAAAAAGCTAAAGATGATGAGAAAAATGAGCTAGATAATTGTAAATTTAGCAAACTACTTAAAAATAAAAAAGATGAAGAAGAATATAAAAAGATCTGTGAAAATAAGAAAATAATATGGGATATAGTGCAGTTTCATCCAAACTATTCTTATCAAGATTTCATAGGTGGTATAGCTCCAAATGTAAAAAATGATGGTAGTTTATCTTATAAGCTAAATGATGGGATATTTAAAAAGGTTTGCGATTGTGCGAAAGCGAATGAAAACACAGATTTTATTTTTATAATAGATGAGATAAATAGGGCTAATCTTAGTGAAGTATTTGGAGAGCTACTTTATGCTCTTGAGTATCGTGATGAGAGTGTAAGTGTAGCTAATTTTGATGAGTTTTGTATACCTAGCAATGTCTATATCATAGGCACTATGAACAATGTGGATAAAAGTTTGGCTACATTTGATTTAGCACTTAGAAGAAGATTTGGCTTTTATGAAGTAGGTGTGGATTATGGTGCAATACATGAAGCTTTTAAAGAATATAAACAATCAAATGATAAAAAAGATAATTTTAATAATATAGATAGCTATGTTCAAAGATGTATAGAACTAAATTATTTTTTATCAGGTGATGAAGATTTAAGCGATTATGAAGATAAGAAAAAGAAAGAGTTAGAAGCTATAAAGCTAGAAAATACTCAAGATTATTACAAAATCGGTCATGCGTATTTTATGAAAATAAAAAGCTTTATAAAAGATGATGAAAAAAATATCAACCGAAGCCACTTAGAAAAACTTTGGATTTATCATATTGAGCCACTTTTGATGGAATATCTAGGATTAAGCTATGATGATAATAACATCAAAGAAAGAATTGGCAAAATAAAAGAATATTTTACAAAAAAGTTAGATGAAGAATGATAAAAATTGATAACACAAACAAGCAAGGAGAAATTAAAAGTATAAAGCTTGATGATTGCACTGAGCATAAGTGTTTTTTCAACACTCAAGCAAACACAAGCCTAACCATGAAAGCCATAAAAGAGCTAAAAGACAATAAGCTAGATTTTATAAATATAAGCACGAATGCTTATAAAAAAGATGATGTTAATATAATTGATTGTGATTATATTGATGAAAATAATATCATTTTAAAAACTTCTTATTATGTAGGCTTTTATTCAAAAGGCACTATAAATATCACTATCTCTCCACGCTTTGGAGATGCTATTAGGGATTATCTTTACTCATACGCTTTAGGGCTTTATTTACCTAAAAGCGTCACAGGTTCGGCAAGTTGCAAGCATAATTACTGGCTTTTATGTATGCTTTGGGTTGGCTCACTTGAATACGCCTTAAATAAATCAAATATCCCTAAAAACTACGAAAGAATAAAGAAAAATCAAAAGTATTTTAAAGGTAGCCTAGATATATCAAATCACATAAAGCACAACCTTGTAAATGCTAATAGATTTTATTGTTCTTACTCAAAGCAAACTTATAATACCCCTATAAATAGAGCGATTTTAAAAGCATACGATCATCTATTAAAGATAGGTTTTAGCAATATGTTAAATAGTGTTTCATCACACATTCAAATGTTAAGAGATTTTGGAGTTGGTGATGATGTGAGATTAGATGAGTTAAAAAGCATACATTATACCCCACTAAATAAAGCTTATCAAAAGGTAGTATCTTTAAGTGAGCTAATCATCAAAAATCAAGGCTCAAAATCAAGTTTTGATAATTCTAATGGTTTTGGATATTTTTTGGATTTAAGCGAAGTTTGGGAAGGGTATTTATATAAGCTTATGAGTAAAAATTTGCAAGGTTTTAAGGTCGTTAATGGTAATTTTGCTAGTAAAAATTATCTTTTTGATGGTAATTTAAGAGAGCTTAGACCTGATTTTTTTATTTATAAAGATAGTAAGCTTGTAGCTGTATTAGATGCAAAATATAAAGATTATTCAAGTCTAGGCAAAACATCTTGTGATGCTGGAGCTATAAGTAGAGAAGACTTGTATCAAATGAGTGCTTATATGTATAGATTTAACGCACCTTTGGGAATATTTTTATCTCCTAATACTGATGGTGTAACTATGGAGCAAGTAGCTGGTAAAGATAGCAATATGGCTATTTTAGGGATTAATTTAAGTCAAGATGAAAATGATAAAGATAATAAAAAAGAAAAGGCAGATATAATAGAACGTCTTAAAGAAAAAGAAAAAAAATTTATAAATAATCTTCAAAATATTTTAAATCAATTTTAAGGTAGAAGACAATAGTTCTACCTATTATTATTTTATAGTTTCAAGCATTTTGCAAGCTTCTTGCAATTTAGCATCGCAAGCTTTTTGAGCATATATATTTGCTTTATCTTTATTGGTTGAATAGTTTAATTTCGCAGCCATTAAGCAATATTCGTATTCGTTTAAATCACATAATTTTATAGAATATTTTAAAGCTATATTAAAATTATTTTTATTAAGTTTAATAAAATCATAGTGCAATTTTGCAATAAATTTGCAATCATTTACATCTCCTAAGTCGCATGATTTTTGAAAATGCTTTATCGCTCTTAAAAAATCTCTTGGATACACATTATCATTATAAGCATAAACACCTATATTATGACAAGATTTTAAGTGATTGTTATTGCAAGCAATTTCAAGCATTTGCATTGCTTTATCGTATTGTTTATCATAATAATAATTTTTATATTGCTGAAAGCATGCTTCATTATCATTCTTTTTACATTTGCTTTCTAAACTTTCTTCAAAACAAGCTGTAAAAAATAATATACTTATTAATAATAATTTTTTCATAAAATCTCCTTTTGGTTTATTATAATCTTAATTCCTATTTCAAATTCTATTAATTTTTAAGGATAAATATGAAGGTAATTTTTGGTCCAATTAATTCAAGAAGATTTAAAAAATCTTTAGGTATAGATTTAAGTCCTAATGAGAAATGTTGCAATTTTGATTGCTTATATTGTGAGCTAGGAAAGGCAAAGATAAAGCACAAAAATGAAGCTAGTTTAAGCGTTGAATATATTATAAGTGAGCTAAAAAAGGCTTTAGATATTCATAAGGATTTAGACTATATTAGCATAAGTGCTAATGGAGAGCCTACTTTATACCCAAAATTAAAGGAATTAATTTTAGAAATTAATAAAATTAAAAAAAATGCAAAATCACTAATCTTAAGCAATGCAAGCACTATTTTTGATGAAAATATTCAAAAAGCCTTATTAGAACTTGACGCTGTAAAACTTAGCCTTGATAGTGTAAATGAAAAAGTCTTTCGCAAGATCGATAGAAGCAACATAGATTTATCAAAAATAATTCAAGGAATTATTAATTTTAGTAATATTTATAAAGGCGAACTTGTTTTAGAATGCTTAGTTTTGGAAGGAATTAATGATAATAAAGAAGATTTTATAGCTTTAAATGAAATCTTAAAAAATATAAAAGCTTCAAGACTTGATTTAGGCACTATTGATAGGCCAAGTGATTATGATGTAAAGGCTGTAAGTTTTGAAAAATTACAAGAATTAGCAAGCTTGCTTACTAATATTAATGTAAATATTATTTCAAGAACAATAAACGAAAAAACATATGATGATTTACTAAAAACTTTAGAATTAAGACCGCTTAGCGAAGATGAAATAAGCATAAATGATAAAGAATTATTAAAAGAATTGCTAGAAAAAAATATCGTTAAATTAGCAAAGATAAATGATATTAATTTTTACAAATTAAATAAATGAAATTCCTAATTCAAATTCTTGAATTAGGAAAGTTAAATTAAATAGCAACTATCGTATAAACAATAGCAGCAATTATTGTAGGTAGTGCGTTTCTTTTTGCTAGTTCAATTGGATTTACTTTAGCATAAGTAGCACAAATAATAGCTGCACCAGCAATTGGGCTCATACTTCTTCCAAGACCTGCAACAGCCGTTACAACTGAACCTAAATGAACTGGGTCAAGCCCTATATCAGCAGCTTTAATAGTAACTGATTGATTAAATGCAATTCCTGCTGCATCGCCACTTCCTGTAATTAAAGCAAGAGCAAAAGTTCCAACCGAACCAATAAATGTTGCAATGCTTGGATTTGATTTCATAAAATCAATTAATTGCTGAACAAATCCCATCGCATTAAGACCTGCAACGAATATTCCTGCACAAATGATTATTCCATAAACATGAGAAAATCCTTCTCCCATACCAGCACAAAACTTCTTCATAACATCACCAGCTTTTACATCTTTAATGCAAGTGATAAATGCAAGTAATGAACCTATAATCATTGCATGACCGATTCCAACTTTTGGCACTTTAAGTGCAAAGCTTGCTTCATACCATTCTTTAAAATGTGAATTGCTAAGAATTAAAAGTATAGCAACAGGAACAATAGGAACAATAGCTTTTATAGGATTAATTTTAAAGTTTTCATCATCATTTTCTAAATCTTCAGGAACATAACCTTTATATTCTTTAAGCACAATTCCAACTATCATTAATCCTATAGCACAAATAATCGCACTCATACCAAAATAAAATGCTTCATAATGAATAACTTCCATAACATCAACTTTACTAACTTCAGCAACGATGTTTGTTTGATGATAGCCTGGGTTTAGGTTAGCACTTCCGTAAGTTCCTAATAAAACAGTTGAAGCTGCAAGTGCAGGATGAACTCCCATTCTCATAAGTAAAGGAATAATAACAGCACCAACAGCAGCAGAACAACCAGCAGCAGATGTAACAGAAATATTAATAAAAGCAGTAATCAATACAGCACCAGGAACTAAGAAAATCCCTGCATATTTTAATACTTTAGATAGTGCATGAACTAAATGCTTATCACACGAAGTTAGCTTTAAAACATAAGCAAAACCCATTGCAGCTACGATAGGCTCAATTATATTTGCCTTTTTAATAGCTTTTGTAAAAGCTTCTAGTGCATCCATAGGAGCACCTGCGATAATACATAAAATCACACCACTTGTAAAAAGAACCATTCTTGATTCATGACGCTTGATTAAAAGAGTTATTGTTGCAATAACTACAATTAAAGCAATAGCGATTTTAATCATTGCGAATGTACCCATAATTTCTCCTTAAATTATTCAAAAAATAATAAATATTTTTTATGTTAATACTAACTAAATCTCGTAAATTTTTAATAATAATAATGAAATTTAAAATAAAAGATAAAAATAGTATTATTTGATAAAATAGGCATTTAAAGTAAATTTATTAAAGTATTGTTATATTTTGAGATTAATTTTTAATATAGTATTTTTATTTTTTAAATAATAATTATTATTGTATTTCCTAATTCAAATTCTAATTTTTTTGAGTGGAATTTGAATTAGGAATTTAGATTATTTTACATTTGTATAAACCATTTTCCATCTTTATTGTATAGCGATACATTTTCATCTATTTTAGTTCCATCTTTAAAGATTAAAGTAGTTGTTGCTTTTGCGGTATTTTCGGTTTTGTTTATTAGTTTTGTTTTTACTGATTTAAAACCACCATGTTGTTTTGCTTTTTCACTAGCTGTTAAAACCATCATAGATACTTTGCCCTTTACTACTTCTTTGGTATATTGATTGTATTCAAAACACTCAACTACATTATCAACTTTTCCTTTAAAAACACCTTCAAAAAATTTATTAGCAATATCTTCAGGATTTGATCCACCACAAGCAACAAACAAAAATGCAACAATTGTTAATAATAATTTTTTCATAATTTTCCTTTCAATAAGCAATAAAAAGTATTATATAAATTTTAATAAATAATTTATAAATTAAAGGTTTTTATGAAAAAATTAATAATTTTAATTAATATTTTTATATTTTATTTATACTTTAATTTAAATATTTCTTCATTTAGCATTCCAAATAATTTAATGCTTGGAGATTTGATTTTAAGAGAAGGTATAGGAATTGAAAGTGAGTTAATAAAGTTAGCTACTAATTCAAAATACACTCATATAGGAATAATTTCTAGCATTAATCCAACTAAGATTCTTCATGCTACTTATGAAGATTTTGGCTTTAGTGGGGTAGTTCAGTTTGGTTTAAAGGACTTTTTAAAGGGTGCTAAAGAAGTAAAAATTATAAGATTAAAAAATCTAAAAGATAAAGAAAAATTAATTGATGATTTAAAAGCTAAATTAAAAAGTGATTTTGTTTTAGACGAAAGCGAAAATGCTTTATATTGCACTACATATATTTATAATGATTTGAAAAAATATTTAAACATAAAGCTTAATAAGACTTATTTGGATTTACCTATTAATAAAGGTTATTATTTACTTCCTAGTGAGTTTTTAAAATTAGAGCATGAAGTAATTTTTGAAGAAAGGGATTATTTAAAATGAGCGCAATTAAAATTCTTATAGCTATAATTTTTGCCCTTATTTTTACTGCTTGTAGTGAAAAGGACTTAATTATAACCGATATTGTTTTAAGAAGTTTATTGATATTTGAGCTTTATCGTTAATCTAAAAGCTCTTTTACAAAATCACTCATTGAATAATTTTTATTTTCTTTATTTACTAGCCATTTTGCTATTTTAATAGCACCCTTGGCAAAAATTATTCTAGAATTTGCATTATGAATTAGCTCTACGCTTTCATCATCTCCATAAAATCCCACACTATGATAACCAGCAACACTACCGCCCCTAAGACTTACAAGTCCTATTTCATTATCTTGTCTTTTTTGTGTTCTATTAAAACATATTGCGTGTTCTTTATTTAAAGCCTTATTTCTTGCTTCTTTTGCATTATTTGCTAAAGTTAAAGCTGTTCCACTTGGTGCATCGGCTTTATATTTGTGATGTTTTTCGTAGATTTCAATATCAAAATCTTTTAATGCCATTGCGGCAATTTTTGTTAGTTCGTTTAAAATCGCAACCCCTAAAGAAGTATTAGAAGCCCAAAAGAACTTACCTTTATAATCTTTTGCTAGATTAAAATATTCATCGCTAAGTCCAGTAGTTCCTACAACTAAAGCAGGTGGATTTGCTAAAGCACTAGCTTTTTTTAATAACTCCATACTAGCAGCAGGTGCTGAAAAATCAATTATAACTTGAGCTTTAAACAACTCATCATAATTAGAATTTTCTTTAGTAAAAGTATAAATTAGATTAATATTTTCATCGTTTGAAGCTAGTTTTACTAGCTCAACGCCCATTCTACCATTTGCTCCGAATACTGCTAGATTTATCATGGAGATTATAATAATGCGTTTAATTTATCAGCTAAAGCTTGTTTTGCTTGAGCACCGATTACTGTATCAACGATTTCGCCATTTTTGAAAAATAGCATTGTTGGAACTGAACGAATACCAAACTCAGCTGCTAAGTCTTCGCAATCATCAATATTTACTTTTGCTACTAATGCTTTACCTTCAAATTCATTTGATAATTCATCAATCGCAGGTGCAAGCATTCTGCATGGTCCACACCAAGGTGCCCAAAAATCTACTAATGCAACGCCTTCTTTAGCTAAATTAATATTTTCACTTGTTAATTCTTTTGCCATGTTAATCTCCTAAAAATATTTGTAAATAAAAATTATTATCTAACTTAGTTAATGAATATTTATTTTATTTAAGCACAATAATGATAAAAATAATTCAAGGAAAAATTATGATATTTAGCGATGAAGAGTTAATTGAGCCTTGCTTAAATGTATTAAAATCAAAGCTTCATATATTGCATAATGATGGCGGAGATTTAGAGTTTTTAGGTGTTAAAAATGGTGTAGTTTATATAAAATTACTTGGAGCTTGCCATGGTTGTGCTGCTGCAAATACTACATTAAAATTAGGGCTAGAAAGAGCTTTAAAAGAGCAAATTGATAATGATTTAACTTTAATCAACTTAGAAGGTGGAAAGGAAGCTTTCTTAAAACTATGAAAATACAAATTAATGAAACTTTTATAACAGATAATTCAAACGAATGTGAAAAGGGCTGTTATTTTCTAATTACGAATTCAAATTCCAAATACGAAAATGATGCAAAAAACAAAGGTGCTTTAATAATTAATGAAGAAGAAGCAAGAAAATTATTAAATATAAATAAAGATATAAAAATAATAGGAATTACCGGAACTAATGGTAAGACCACAACGGCTGCTGCGATTTATTCAATATTAATTGATTTAGGAAAAAAGGTATTTTTATGCGGAACTCGTGGGGCTTTTTGTAATGATGAAAGAGTTGCAAATAAGTCTTTAACCACTGGATTTTTATTAGAATTATTAAGCTATTTAAAAATAGCTACCGATAATAATTGCGAATATTTCGTAATGGAAGTAAGTTCTCATGCAATTGCACAAAATCGCTATGGCAATATGAAATTCGCAGCTAAAATTTATACTAATTTAACTCAAGATCATTTAGATTTCCATAAAACATTTGAAAATTACGCTGAATGTAAGGCTAGCTTTTTTCAAGATGAGTGCTTAAAAATAATAAATCAAGATGCTTATAAATTTTCATACAATATAAAAGGTGCTATTACATATGGTATTGAAAATCCAGCTTTATATAGCGTTAAAGCTTATACTTTAAATGATGGAATTGACGCTGTATTTGCAATAAAAAATGAATTATATGAAATAAGCTCACCTTTAAGGGGTGTTTTTAATATTTATAATCTATTAGCTGCGTTTGCTTGTGTAAATGAATTAGTTAAGCCAAATAAAGATGAATTGATTAATGCAATAGCAAACTACGCAGGTGTAATGGGAAGAATGCAACAAATTTCTAATAAATACGGAAGAGAAATCATAGTAGATTTTGCACACACACCTGATGGAATTGCAAATGTATTAGAAGCAATGAAACATAAAAAACTAATAGTAGTTTTAGGTGCAGGTGGTAATCGTGATAAAAGCAAAAGAACTCCTATGGCAAAAATCGCTTGTCATTATGCAAAAACTTTATTTTTAACTAGCGATAATCCAAGAGATGAAGAACCGATTGAAATTATAAAAGATATGATTGAAGGCTTAAGTGCTGAAGAGCTTAAAAATATAAATATAGTAATTGATAGAAAATTAGCTATATATAAAGCATTAATGGCACAAAATAAGAATGATTGTGTTATGATTTTAGGCAAAGGCGATGAAGATTATCAAGAAATAAAAGGTGTAAAATATCCATTCTTAGATGAAAAAGTTGCAATTGAATGCTTAGAAGAAATTAATAATTATGAAGAAAAACTTAAATTGAAAGGCGAATATGTTTAAAGATTTTGATTTTTCAAAAATGCAAGAGATGTTGCAAGATGTTCAAAACAAAGCAAAAGAATTTGAAAACGAACTTGTAAATAAAGAATTTGTAGCAAAAAGCGGTGCTGGAATGGTAGAAGTAAAAGTTAATGGCAAATTTCAAGTAATTGATATTAAAATTGATGATGATTTATTAAAAGATAAATCTTCTATGCAAATACTTTTAATTTCTGCTTTAAACGAAGCTTTAGAACAAGCTAGTGCAAATACTAAAAATATGGCTGCTGATATGTTTTTAAAGGGTGGGCAATGAAAAAGCTAGCATTATCTTTAATGCTTAGCATTTCTTTATTTGGGGTTGAGAGACCTACATTTGATGATTTTTTAGCTTGTTATGAAAAGAACAAATCAAGCATGTTAAATTATGAAGGCTTACCTGCTTTTGTTTTAGAAGAAAACCTTTTAGCAGTTATTAAACTACCGGAAACAAAGCTTAATTCATATATTAAATATGATCCATTTTTAAATCTTTATTTAGTAAGAACTGATTTTTCACTAATTAAACCTATAACCGATGATGAAACTAAAAAAACTAGAAATGATTGGCTAGGTGTAATTGATCCTAAAAAAGAATATATAGGTCATTTAAAATATTTAGCTCAAGGACTTTTTGAAAGAGATAAACTAGATTTTAATACTAAAATCGGTTTATTAAACTCACCTTGCTGCAAGGTTTTAGGTATTAGTTTGCTTAATGGAGAATTTATAGGTAATCGCTATTTAAATCATTTTAAAAAATACAATGATGTTTATTGGGGCGATATAGGTGCTACTTTTACTCAAAGAGGGGATAGATATTTTGTAAATGGAATTACTTTTAATAGTAATTTAAGATTAAATGATGAGATTTTAAGCATTGATGATAAGCCTATTGAATCGCTTAGAGCTTTAAATGAAAGAATATTATTTGCAGAAAATCAAAGCACAATTTATCTAAAAGTTTTAAGAGATAATGAAGAGATTAATATAAGCTCAGTTGTTAGTCCTAAAATCTACGAACAACCTGTATTTACTACAAAAAAAGCTATCGTTAAAACTCAGATTTCAAATTCTTTAGGAATAAGCCTTGATAATAACTTAAATGTTATTGGAATTTCAAATAGGAATTTAGGCTTTAAGCTTAAAGATAAAATCTTAAGAGTAAATAATGTTATCGTGCGTAATAAAGCAGAGTTTAATAAACTAGTTCAGCAAGGCGGAGTTTTAAATATATTAATTCAAAGATATATTAAAGACGAGAATAAAAATGGAGATTTTCAATTCTTCATCAATATAAACAAAGGAATATAAATGTTACAAAATATGTCAAATAATTTAAAGTTTTTAAGTGTAGATATGATAAATGCTGCAAATAGCGGACATCCTGGTGTAGCTATGGGGCTTAGCGATATTTTAGCAGTTCTTAGCACAAAGCTTAATTTAAACACAAAAAATCATATCAATCGTGATAGATTAGTGTTTTCAGGCGGTCATGCAAGCTCACTTATATATTCGTTTTTACATTTAAGTGGTTTTGATTTAAGTCTTGATGAGCTTAAAAATTTTCGTCAATTAGGCTCACTTGCAGCAGGTCATCCTGAGATTAAAACTCACGGAGTAGAGATTGATACAGGCCCATTAGGACAAGGTGTAGCAAATGCTGTTGGCTTTGCAATGGCTGCAAAGTTTGCAAGTGCGAGATTAAATAATTCTTTAAATCATAAAATCTATTGCCTTTGTGGAGATGGAGATTTAGAAGAAGGTATAAGTTATGAGGCTTGTTCTTTAGCAAATGTTCATAATCTTGATAATTTAGTATTAATTTATGATAGTAACGAAATTAGCATTGAAGGCGATGTAAAAAACGCATTTCGTGATGATATAGTAGCTAGATTTAATAGCGTTGGATTTGATATTTATACTATTGATGGACATAATTTTGATGAGATTAGTCAAGCTTTAGAAATGACTAAAAACGCTAAAAAACCTAGCATAATTATTGCAAAAACTAAGATAGGCAAGGGTGCTTGCGAGCTAGAAGGTAGCGAGAAAACTCACGGCTCACCTTTAGGAAAAGACTTAGCACTAAAAGCAAAAAAAGCAGCTTCTTGGAGTGAAGAAGAATTTTATATAGATGAAGTTGCAAAAAATGGCTTTAAAGAAATGATTAAAAGAAGTGATGAGTATTTTGCAAATTGGGATAAAGCTAATAAATTTAGCGAAGAACAACTTGAATTTATCGCTTATTTAGAAGGTAAAAAAGAATTAAATGTAGATTTTTCTAAATTAGATTTAAGCAAAAATTATGCTACAAGAGATAGCAACCACGCTTGTTTAAATGAAATTGCTAGAGCAATTCCTACATTTTTAGGTGGTTCAGCTGATTTAGCACCATCAAATAAAACTTATTTAAATGATTTTAAAGATTTAAAAGATGGTGGCAAAAATATAGCATTTGGTATTCGTGAGCATGCAATGGGGGCTATTGTTAATGCAATGGCTAGATATGGCTTACATCCGTTTTGTGCTACATTTTTAGTATTTAGTGATTATTTAAAGCCTTCAATTCGTCTTGCTGCACTTATGAATCTTAAGGCGTTTTTCGTATTTTCTCATGATAGCATAGGAGTAGGCGAAGATGGTCCAACACATCAACCAATAGAGCAAATCAGCACTCTTAGAAATATACCTAATTTATACACCTTCCGTCCTGCTGATATGGCTGAAAATATCGCTTGCTGGCAAATCGCACTTAAACTAAATAATCCAAGTGCATTTGCATTAAGTCGCTCAGCACTTCCTAGCTTAAATACTAGCATTCCTGATATTAGCAAGGGAGCTTATTTTGTAAAATATAATGATGTTGCAGATACTACAATAATTGCAAGTGGTAGTGAAGTAGCACTCGCGCTTGAAGTTGCAAAAGATAAAAATATCAATGTATTAAGTATGCCTTGCTTTGAACTATTTGATAAAGAATTTGATAAATCTTTATTAAAAGGAAAAGTTATAGGAATTGAAGCTGCAAGATCTTATGAATTATACAAATATTGCGATGAACTTATAATAATGGATAGTTTTGGCGCTAGTGGAAAAGAAAAAGATGTATTCAAACACTTTGGCTTTAGTGCTGATAAAATCAAGATTTAAAAACTAGGAATTTCTTTTGAAATTCCTATTTCAAATTCTTTGTAATTTTGAAAGAATTTGAAATAGGAATTAAACTTTAGGAATAATCGTGGAAAATTTGCATCAACCAACTTTAAGGGTTATAAAAGTATTAGAAACTTTGAAAAATTGTGATGAAGGTTTGAATATTAGCCAAATTGCTAAAGAATGCAGTATAAGCGTAGGGACTTTGCATCCTATTTTAAAAACCTTATGTGAATTAGATTATTTAACTTACGATAATAAAGTTTATAAATTATCTTTTTGTCTAAATCCTGAGCTAGAACAAAGAAAGTCAACAAAAATTATTATTTATTATATGGATGAATTAGCTGCAAAAATTAAATTAAATGTTCAATTAGGTATGCTAAATGGTAAAAAGGTTATATATCTGCATAAAAGCGAAGGGAATGAAAAAATCGCTTTAAAAACAAAAGCAGGAGATGTTGCGAATGCAAATGCAACTGCTTTAGGCAAGGCATTATTATTTGATAAGACTTTGGCTGATTTAAAAAGAATATTTAAAAAGCAAATCTTAGAGCAAAACACTGCAAGAACGATTAATAATGTAAATGATTTATATGAAAATATTGAGTATTGTAAAAATCTAGGATATTCTTATGAATATGGAGAATATGATGATGATTTTTCTTGTTTTGCTGTGCCTATTAGAAAAAATAAAGAGATTTTCGCAGCAATTAGCGTAACGATTTTAAAATTTCATTTAAACGATGAGAAAAAAGAAATAATAACAACAGAATTATTAAATTATAAAAAGATAATAGAAGAACATCTTTCATAAGTCATTATGAGAAAAATCTCATAATGAATTTAATTTTATTTTTAATAAAGAATTATTAGCCATTTCAGGAACTAATAGAGTTTTTGTGCTGTTATCATAAAACATATCAGCAGGACCTTTTAAGTCTCTTAAATTTAGCTTTTCTAATTTATTATTTGATAATTTATAAATATAGCCTTTTAATTCTTTGCCCCAGCTTGTAATTAATATATCTTGATTAACTTTTACTATTCCATCAAATTGCTCTAAATTATCGCTTAGTTTTTCAATACTTTTATCACTAAGATTAATCTTTAAAATAGCTCCGCCATCTTTTTCGCTAGGATCATAGCCTACAACATACAAATAATTTTCATCAATTAACAAGCCGTTTGGACCACCATTTTCTTTATCAATATTTAAATAATCAGAATATTTTCCACCATTTAAATCAACTTTATGGATTTTGTAAGTTCCTGTATCGCTTACTAAAAGTGTATTTGCATCAAGACTCTCAATAGCATTTAAAAATACTGCATCTTTAATCACTAATTTAAACACTTCTTTATAAGTATTAATATCAAAGCCATAAATTGTATCAATATCTACAACATATAAAACATCATCAATGATTTTCATACCCTTTGGAGCGTTTAAATCTTTTGCAAATACTTCTAATTTATCATTTTTCTTAGAAATTATATTTATATAGCCATCATTGTCTTTATTTAGTGGCTCTAATTTAGCTCCTACATTTGATACAAAAATATAATCATCATTTGCTACAACGCTTTCAGGTGAAGCAAAAGTATTGATTTCTTTAATTTCATAAGCACTAACAAAACTTAGTGCAACCATGCTAAAAATAATTTTCCTCATTTTTCTCTCCTTGTTTTTTGTATAAATTATAAGAAAAAATAATTTTATTTTCTAATAGTTTTAATGTAAAAAATATAAGTTTTTTGCTTTTTGGAATTGTTTTGGGGTTGTTTTATATCTTTTTTTATATCTTGAAATAAACCAAGCAGGAGAGTTAAACCCAACTTCAAGGCAAATTTCTGTGATATTTTTATTTGAAAATTCTAATAAGAATTTTGCTTTTTCAAATTTTTTATTATCAAGCCATTCTTTAGCACTTATTCCAAAACTTTGCTTAAAACTTTTACTAAAGTTAGTAAGCGACATATTTGAAAATTTTGCCATTTCTAAAACATTTTGAAAATCTTTTTCGCAATATGAAAATATTTGAAATAATGGTAATTTAAAATTAGTTATTATCGTTTTTAAAAATGTAATAAAACTTTGATTATTTTTACTATAAAGTAGGGCTAAAAATAATTCTTCAAATTTTAATTTTATAATTTCTTCATTAGTTTTATAAGAAAAACAAGGCAAAAATGAAGTAAAAATTGAGTTTAAAAGCTCGTTTGAATTAAGCTTAAAAATATGCTCATCAGTAGCAAAATTGCTAGTTAATAAAGATTTGTATTTATAAATTAATTCAATCAAAATGCTTTCTTTAAAACAAATAATGATTGAATTATAATAATTATTGCGAATGCAATCTTTTATCAAATATGAGCCTTTGGTAAAAAACAAAATCTCATTTTTATTAATAGTAAAATCTTGTTGTTTTGTATGAATTATTTTTTGCCCTTCGTTTATAAAAACTAAAGCATAATCATCAAAGCAAACTTCATAAAAATCGTCATTTTTACTTTTTTCATAAAGGCAAAGATTAAGATAATTTGAATTAATCACCTTTTTATTAATTTTTCCTAATTCATTAGGTAAATATATCATATAAACTCTTTGGAATTTGAATTAGGAATTAAAAAGGCCAAATAGTCTCAACTGCTTTAGTTCCCCAAGGCTTTTTAGTAGCCTTATCAATCTCTCCTTGAGTTGAATAAAGTATCTTAGCATCTGCGATATATTTACTCTCAATTGTGTTTTGCCCTGAGATATCATAAGGGCGAATTACTCCTGAGATTTGCACAATTTGTTTTTCGCCATTTATTAAAAGCTGTTTTTTTCCTTCTATGAAATAATTTCCATTAGCTAAAACTTTTATAACTCTAGCGCTTATCGTGGTTTGAAATTTTTCGTTTCTACTTGCTTGACCACTTCCGCTAAAATCACTAGTATTTTTAGTATTAAATCCTATATCAGTATTTTTATTAAGTTTTGATAATAATCCTGCGAATACTCCTGCGTTTAAATTAGTATTTGTAGATTTATTAGTGCTTTTGCTTGCTTTTGAGCTTTGCGAAGCATCTTCTTTTATGATTATTGTAACAATATCATTTACATTCATTGCTTTATTATCGCTAAATAATGGGTTTGAGCCTTTGCCAAAGAGTGAGCCAGGACTTCCTAAATTATTTTCAGCCTTAGGTTCAATTTGTTCTACATAAGTTGGAGCTTTCATATCTATTTGTGGGTCTGCTAAGCCACAACCTGAAATTATTACGCCTAAAATAAAAGCATATATTTTTTTCACAAGATTTTCCTTATTTATTAATACTTTAGGCATATACTCTAGCAAAATTTAATCAATGAAGGAGTAGCAATGAATGCGATTTACTTTCAAAAAAGTAACAGGGAAAACCTAAATAATCTTGCTATTAAATTATCTAAAAAATACCCTAATATGGTAGTTTTTCAAGCACTTGCTTGTGAAGATGGTGTTTGTGGTTTAGATAAATTAAGTAAAGATTTTAATATTAAAACAGAATATTTATTTGATACACAAAGTGGAGTTAAGAAGTATTTAGAAAATGAGAATGCTTTTTATAAAAGTATAATTATCAAGTTTAATGAGCTAAAAGCTAAATATGATTTTGTTTTAGTTTCTAGTTTTGGTGCTTTTGGTGGTCTTGATACATTTTGGATTAATCTAAGACTTAGTAAAGAATTAAATCTAAATTATGTAATTGATAGTGATTTAACCAAATTTGAGTTTGCTAAAATTCATCATAACTATACTAGTTTATATAACGAAAACACAGGCATAGATGAATTATTAAATCTTAAAAAGCCTGAATATGTAAGTCCAATGGCATTTGAAGTTATGCTTGAAAGTAAAGCAAAAAGCGATATTAAAACAATAGTTTTACCAGAAGGAAACGATGAGCGTATTTTAAAAGCAGCTCATAAATTATTAGAAAGCAAAGCAGTAAAACTAATAATCTTAGGAAACAATAAAGAAATAGCACAAAAGGCTAGTGATTTAGGTCTTGACTTAGATGATGTAAAGACTTATAATCCAGGTAATTCATCATTAGATGATGAATGTGCTAATGCGCTTTTTGAAGCTAGAAAATCAAAAGGCATGACTATCGAACAAGCAAAAGAACTTATAAAAGATAGAAACTACTTCGGAACTCTTTTAGTTCATTTAGGCTATGCTGATGCTATGGTTAGTGGTGCTGCATGTTCTACTGCTGATACAATTCGCCCAGCTCTTCAAATAGTAAAAACTAAGCCAGGTGTAAAGAGTGTAAGCGGTGGATTTTTTATGTGCTTAAGTGATAAGGTATGGTATTTTGCAGATTGTGCAGTAACTCCAAATCCAACTCCTGAAAACTTAGCTGAAATAGCTTATGTTAGTTCAAAAACTTATGAAGCTTTTGGTTTTGAGCCAAGAGTGGCAATGCTTTCATATTCAACTGCAAATAGTGGCAGTGGTGTTAGTGTGGATTTAACCAAACAAGCTTGCGAGTTTGCAAAGGCTTATGAAGGATTAGTATATGATGGTCCTATTCAGTTTGATGCTGCAGTAGATATTGCAACAGCTAGTAAGAAAATGCCTGATAGTAAGGTTGCAGGAAGAGCAAATGTATTTGTATTCCCTGATTTAAACGCAGCAAATATAGGTTATAAAGCAGTTCAAAGAAGTGCAGGAGCAATTGCAGTTGGTCCATTACTTCAAGGTTTAAACAAGCCAATCAACGATTTAAGCAGAGGTTGTTTGGTTGAAGATATTGTAAATACATGCTTAATTAGTGCAATTCAAGCACAATAAATTATAAAAAGGAAAGAAAAATGAAAAAAGTATTAGTTTTAAACGCAGGTTCAAGCTCACTAAAGTTTCAATTGTTTTTCAATGAAGATAGCGTTGCAAGTGGCTTGGTTGAACAAATTGGTGAAAGTAATTCAAGAGCAAAAATTAAATTTGATGGTAAAGAATTAGAGCATTTAGGTGGCATAAACAATCACGAAGATGGCTTAAAAGTAGTTCGTGATTTATTTGCAAAAAGCGGACTTTTAACTGATTTTAGCGAATTAGCAGCAGTAGGTCATCGTGTAGTTCATGGTGGAGATAAATTTATTAAAGCAACTTTAGTAGATGATAATTGCTTAAAAACTTTAGATGAATTAGTAAAATTAGCACCTTTACATAATCCTGCAAATATTTCAGGAATTAAAACAATCATAAGCCTTGCTCCAAGTGTTAAAAACGTTGCAGTATTTGATACAGCATTTCATCAAACAATGCCAGAAATCGCATATCGCTATGCAATAGCTAATAAATACTATGAAGAAGATGGCGTTAGAAGATATGGTTTTCATGGAACATCTCATGAGTATGTAACTCGCGAAGCAGAAAAATTCTTAGGCGTTCAAAATATTGACGCAATTACAGCTCACTTAGGAAATGGTGCAAGTATTAGTGCTATTAAAGGTGGTAAATGCGTGGATACTTCAATGGGGCTTACTCCACTTGAAGGTTTAATGATGGGAACTAGATGTGGGGATATTGATGCAGGAGCTTTATTTTATCTAGCATATAATAAAGGCTTAAGCGTTGCTGAACTTGATAAAATTTGCAATAAACAAAGTGGTTTATTAGGAATTTGTGGTGCTAATGATATGCGTGAAATTGAAGAAAATATGCAAAACGGCGATGAGAAAGCAAAATTAGCATTTGATATGTTTTGTTATAGAATAGCAAAATACATAGGCTCATATCTTGCAGTAACTCCTGCAAAAGCTCTAATTTTTACAGCTGGAATTGGCGAAAACGATGATTTAATGAGAGCAGCTGTTTGTAAGCAACTTGCACACCTTGGCTTTAGTATTGATGAAGAAAAGAATGCTAAGCGTGAAAAAGTAGCAAGAAATATAGCAAAAGCTGATTCAAAATATCCTATTTTAGTTATTCCAACAAATGAAGAATTATCAATAGCAAAGCAAACTTTAGCATTAATTTAAAAGAATTTGAATTAGGAAATTCCTAATTCAAATTCCAAAACTTTTTTAATCTTTATTCTTTAATTTAATTATTTTTTTGCATTTAATCATAAATGTCATTCTTTTATTTTTTCGTATATACAAAATATGATTTAACTTATACGAAAAGTAACACTTTTTAAAAATATTTGGAATTTTTGATTTAAATTAAATAATTTTTACCTTTTATGCAATATCTTTCATAAATACAAAAAATAAAATTTAATTTTTTTGTATATACAAAAAGTTAAGGAGAATAATATGGGAATACTTAAAGGAACTTTACCAGCTTTATATACACCTTATAAAGATGATGGAAGTATTAATGAAGCTGAGTTTTTAAAAATGTGTGAATGGGGCATTGCTAATGGGCTTGATGGATTGTTTTGCAACGGAAGTGCAGGAGATTCACAAGCAATGCCTTATGAGATGAAATCAAAAATGCTAGAGCTTTCAATCAAAGCTGCCAATAAAAAAGTGCCTGTTATTTGTGGAATAGGAAGTTGTATTTACCAAGAAAGCTTAGACCTTGCAAATGAAGCTTATAATAAAGGAGCTGATGCGCTTTTGCTTATGATGCCGTATTATTATAAGTTTAATGATGATACGCTTTATACTTATGTAAAAGACTTACAAGCTAAAGTAAAGCTTCCACTTTATATTTACAATATCCCACTTTTTGCACCTGCGATGAGTTTAAATCTAATTGAAAAATTAAGCAAATTACCAAATATTGTAGGTATGAAAGATAGTAGTGGAGACGCATTATTACTAAATCATATTTTAGATGTTGTGCCAAGTGATTTTGATGTATTTGTGGGTCGTGAAGAGCATTATTTTGGAGCTTTAATGATGGGTGCAAAAGGTTCAATGACAAGTGCAGGATGTGTTTTTCCTGATGTTATGAGTGCGATTTATAAAGCATATAATGAAAAAAATTATGAAAGAGCAATAAAACTTCAAAAAGCATTATTACCAGCTATTAGATTTGGAATGAGCTTATCGTTTCCTATGGGATTTGCACTTTTACTTAAAGCTCGTGGTTTTGCATTCGCAAACAAAAGCATTCATCCACTAAGCGAAGAAACTCTAAAAGCACTTAGTGAAAAATTTGAATATGCAAAAGAATTAGTTAAAAACATAGAAAGTGCATTATGAAAAATAGATTTTTAAAAGTTAGCGAAATAGACAATGTCGCAACTGCAATAAGTGATTTAAAAAATGGCGAAGTTTTTGGCGATGTTACTTTGCTAAATGATATTAAAAGCGGACATAAATTCGCTTTAACTGATATTAAAAAAGGTGATTTTATCATTAAATACGGCGAAGTAATAGGAGCAGCAAGTAAAGAAATCAAAAAAGGCGAATGGGTTCATACAAATAATACCGAGGGCGTTCGTGGTAGAGGCGATAGCTGTGATAGTTCAAAATTAGAAAATGCTTTAAAATTAAGCCAAGAGAGTGCAAGCAAGAAAAATCTAAACGCACAAGATTCAAAACACGAAAAAGTAGTTTTGAAAGGTTATAGAAGAGAAGATGGCAAGTTTGGCTTAAGAAATAAAGTCTTAATAATTCCAAGCGTTGTATGCGCTAATAAGGTTGTAGAAAATATTGCCAAAGCATGCCCTGAAGCTGTATATGTAACTCATCAGCACGGATGTAGCCAACTTGATTTTGATGCAGAGCAAACAAGAATGCTAATGGCAGGAAATTGTGCGAACCCAAATGTATATGCTGCACTTGTAGTAGGGCTTGGTTGTGAGACTATTAGCTCAAATTCGGTTAAAGAACTAGCTAAAAGCTTAGCACCTTATAAAGATGTAAGAGCGATTAGCATTCAAGAGCTAGGTGGTATTACAAATACAACAAATGAAGGCATAAAAATAGTTAAAGAAATGCTTGAAAATGCTAGTAAATGTAAATTGAGTGAAGGCGATTTTAGCGATATTATCTTAGGAACTGAATGTGGTGGAAGTGATGCTTATAGTGGGCTTAGTGCAAATCCATCACTAGGAAGTCTAAGTGATTATGTGGTTGAAAATGGTGGAGCTGTAATTTTAGCTGAAACAACTGAGCTAATAGGAGCTGAAAATATCTTAGCAAGGCGTGCAATTAATGCTGAAGTTGAGAAAAAAATATATGAAAAAATCTATGGCTTTGAAGAAAATGTTAAAAATAGTGGCTCAGACATTCGTGGTGCAAATCCAAGCCCAGGAAATATAGCAGGCGGACTTACTACTATTGAAGAAAAAAGCCTTGGTTGTGTTTATAAAGCAGGGACAACTAAAGTTGTAGATGTGATTGATTATGCAATGCCGGTTACTAAAAAAGGCCTTACATTTATGGATACTCCAGGAAATGATATAGAGCAGCTTAGTGCTATGGTAGCAGGTGGGGCGAACTTAGTTGTATTTACAACAGGTCGTGGAACTCCAACAGGAAGCCCTACAACTCCAACGATTAAGCTAAGTACAAATAATTTTTGCGCCACAAATATGGCTGATGTAATTGACTTAAATGCTGGCGAAATCGTAGATGGCAATAAGTGTAAAGAAGATATTAGAGATGAATTAATTGAATTAATTGTAAGAATTAGCGAAGGTGAATTAACAAAAGCAGAAATCAATAAACAAAATGATTTTAGCGTTTGGAGACTTGCAACAACTTGTTAAATAAAAATTAAAACAAAGGAGAAATTATGGATTTAGGATTAAAAGGAAAAGTTGTAATTGTTACAGGTGGCGGAAAAGGAATTGGTGGTGGCATTAGCAAATGCCTTGCAGCTGAAGGTGCAATTCCTGTTATTGTATCTCGCTCTAAGCTTGATAGTGATTTTGAAGCAGAGATTAAAGCGCTTTGCCCAAATTATGGCTTTTATCAATTAGATTTATCAAAATGGCAAGAAATTAGTGCAGTTGTAGAGCAAATTGTAGCTAAATACGGCTCAATTTATGCACTTGTTAATAATGCAGGTATGAATGATAATCTTCATATTGAAAGTGCTACAACGCAGGATCTGATTAAAAGCTATGAGAGTAATTTATTTCATTATTACGAAATGACAAAATGCTGCCTTCCTTATATTAAAAAAGAGCAAGGAAGTATCTTAAATATTTCAAGCAAAACAGGTATCACAGGACAAGGAAGAACCACAGCATACGCAAGCGCAAAAGGTGCTCAAATAGCAATGACAAGAGAGTGGGCTTGCGCTTTTGCTCCTGATAATGTTCGTGTAAATTGCATTTGCCCTGCTGAAGTTTGGACTCCACTTTATGAAAAATGGATTAAAAACTTCCCAGACCCTGAAAAGCAATATCAAGAAATTGCAAAATTCATTCCACTAGGACATCGTTTCACAACTTGCGAAGAAATCGCTGATACTGCTGTATTTACAATAAGCCCAAGGGCATCTCATACAACAGGACAAATCTTAACGCCAGATGGTGGTTATATGCATCTTGATCGTGCATTAAATTGGGAAAACTAAAGGAGAAAAAATGAATAAAAATGTAAAAATTGCAATAGGATTAGTAACATCTTTATTTTTCTTATGGGGTGTTAGTTATGGACTTGTAGATGTTATGAATAAAAACTTTCAAAACCATTTAGGAATTACTCAACAAAATAGTGGTCTTTTACAAATGGCTTATTTTGGAGCGTATTTTGTAATGGCACTTCCAGCTGGTTGGATTGCTTCAAGATTTTCTTATAAGATAGGAATTATTACAGGGCTTGCACTTTATGCAATTGGTTGCTTACTAATAATTCCAGCTACAAATATGGCTAGTTTTAATATGTTCTTATTTGCTTTCTTTGTTCTTGCTTGCGGACTTGGAGCACTTGAGACTAACGCAAACCCTTATATGACAAAGCTTGGAGATGAGAAAAACGCTTCATTTAGAATTAATGCAGCTCAAAGCTTTAATGGTTTTGGACAATTTGTTGGACCTATTATTGGTGGTAGCTTATTCTTATCAATCACACATAGTGGAGAAAACGCAACAGCAGCTGAAAAAGAACAAGCATTACTTGAAAATATGTTTAACGTTCAAATGGTTTATGTAGGAATTGCTTTAATAGTATTTTTAATCTTACTTGCATTCGTATTTAATAAAATTCCAGAAGGTAGCGAAGTAAGTGGCGAAGCTCGTGTTAAAGACAATTCAAAAGCAAGTGATGTATTTAAACATAAGCATTTTAATTTAGGAGTATTAGCTCAATTTTTATATGTTGCAGCTCAAGTTGGAGCAGGAGCATTCTTTATAAACTATGCAGTAGAGCATACAGCAAACCTTGGCGATGCTGCTTTAAGTGATGAAAAATCTGCGTATTTCTTCTCAGCTGCACTTGTAGCATTTATGATAGGAAGAATTGTTACAACTCCACTTATGAAAGTAATGAAAGGCGAGAGCATTTTAGGTATTTATTCGCTTATAAATGTTGCATTATGCTTTTATTTATATGTAGCTGATGGAATGATTAGTGTTTATGCTTTAATTTTAGTGTTTTTCTTTATGAGTATTAGCTTTCCTACTATTTTTGCAGTTGCTACAAAAGATTTACCACTAAATCAAGTAAAACTTGGTGGTTCAATCTTAGTAATGAGTATTTGTGGCGGTGCAATAATGCCTACAATTATGGGAGCCATAAATGATACTTACGGCACAGGTGCAGGGTTTTTGGCTTTAGCTCCTTGCTTTTTATATGTAGCATTATATAGCTTTTTATGGACTAAAAAATCATGAAAGTAATTGATACACACTTTCATATATGGCAACAAAATGACGCTAGTTGGGTGCAAAATGCCCCAGCTAGACTAAGGCGTGATTTTGCTTTTGATGAATACTTAACTGAATTTAGTGAATGTGATTTTTTAGGTGGCGTTTATGTGGAAATAAACGCAGATGAGCCAAAGGCTGAAAGCGCTAAAATGCTTAGCTTTAAACATGAAAAATTGCTTGCTTTATGTCTTGCTACAATAGGAGCAAATAGCTTTAGAGAAGTTTTACACACAAAGCAAAGCGGATATTGTTTAGGTAGTGAGTTTAAAAAAACGATTAATTTAGTAAATGCAAATGATTTATTGTTTGAAGTTTGCATAAACGAAAACGAACTAAGTAATTTTAATAAAATTATTAAGGAATTTAAAACAGGAATTATCTTTAATCATTTTGCAAATATTAAGGATTTTAGTGGCAAAGATACCTTAAAACAAATTGCTAAAAAAGAAAATGCTTATATGAAATTATCATGCCAAGATGATTTTGTTTTAGGTAAAGATTATTCAAAATTACTTGATATGGCTTTTAATATTTTCGGAGAAGATAGGATTTGCTTTGGCTCAAATTATCCTGTAAGTGAGCTAAAACCAAATGAGTGGATTAAAATAATTGATAGTTATTTTAAAAGTGATGATTTAAAAGAAAAGATTTTTTATTTAAATGCAAAAGAAATTTATAAAATAAAGGAGATTTAATGCAAAGATTTGGACAAATTATCAAAGTTATTCCAGAAAAATTAGCTGAATACGAAAGACTTCACGCAAACCCTATGCCAGGCGTAAATGAGATGATAAAGGCTTGCAATATTCGTAATTATTCAATTTATAATTTTGGCGAGTATTTATTCGCATATTTTGAGTATGTAGGAACTGATTTTGATGCTGATATGGCAAAAATGGCAGCAGATGAGAATACTCGCAAATGGTGGGCTTGCACGGATCCATGCCAAATATCACTTGGCTATGCAGGTCAAAAATGGCTAAATATGAAAGAAGTTTATCATTTAGATTAGGAAAGTAATTCCTAATCTAAATTCTTTTACGAGTGTTAATTGTAAATCTTTAATATTCCTAAAAAATAAGGGGATTATTATGAAAAACAATTTAAAAAATAGCAAAAGAATCGTAATTAAAGTAGGCACATCAACTCTAACTTACGAAAACGGAAATCTAAACCTTGGTTTAATTAGCAAATTAGCATGGGTTTTAACTGATTTGAAAAATCAAGGCAAAGATGTGATTTTGGTTACTTCAGGAGCAATCGGAGTAGGTTCAAAGAAATTAGGCTTTAAACAAAGACCTAAAGAAACGAAAGAAAAACAAGCAGCAGCAGCAATAGGTCAAGCTGAACTTATGCATATTTATCAAAACGCATTTTCAACTTTTGGTTGTTTTGTTGCTCAAATTTTATTAACAAAAGATGATTTTGAAATAGAACAAAGAAAGATAAATACCCAAAATACTTTAAATACTTTATTAAAATATGAAATTATCCCCATAATTAATGCAAACGATACTATTTCAACTTATGAGATTGAATTTAGCGATAATGATAGTTTATCAGCTAGTGTTGCTGTGCTTAGTGGTGCTGATTTGCTTATGATTTTAAGTGATATTGATGCTTTTTATACAGCAAATCCTAAAAACAATCCTAACGCAAAAAGAATTGCTTATGTAGAAAAAATAACAGATGAAATCATGAATATGGGAGAAGATAAAGGTAGTGAGTTTAGTGTAGGCGGAATGAAGACTAAACTTCAAGCTGGTTTAGTTTGTGCTAAAGCTGGTATTAAAATGGCTATATTAAATGGAGATAATCCTATGAATATAACAGAAGTTTTAGCAGGAGCTGATATAGGAACGATTTTTGGATAAGGAAGAAAAATGCTAGAAATTTTAGGAAATAATGCAAAACTTGCTAAAACAAAGATTATAAAACTTAGCACAAAGCTTAAAAACGAAGTATTAAACGAATGTGCAAATGAGCTTTTAGCAAATAAAGATGAGCTTTTAAAAGCTAATTTAAAAGATATAAACGAAAATATTAATCTAAAAAGCGCTTTCGTTGATAGGCTTAGATTAAATGAAAGCAGAATAGAAAATATGGCAAATACTTTAAGAAATGTTGCATTATTAGATGATGTGATTAATCAAGTAGTATTTGGTAAAACTTTAGAAAATAATCTTAAATTAGAGCAAGTTAGAGTGCCTTTAGGAGTTGTTGCAATTATTTTTGAATCTCGCCCTAATGTTTGTGTAGATGCTTTTGCTTTATGTTTTAAGAGTTCTAATGTGGTTATTTTAAGGGGTGGAAAAGAAGCGCTTAACACTAATTTATTTTTAGTTTCAATTTTTAAAAAAGTATTAAAACGCTTTAATTTAGATGAAAATTTCGTTCAAATCATAAGCGATACAAACAAAGAATTAGTAAAAAGTCTATTAAAAATGAATAATTACATAGATGTAGTAATTCCTAGAGGGAGTGCTAGTTTAATTAATGAAGTTAAGAATAATAGCACCATTGCTTGTATTCAAACAGGGGTTGGAAATTGTCATATTTATGTTGATTATAATGCAAAATTAGAAAATGCTTTAAAAATCATTGATAATGCAAAAAGACAAAGACCAGGGGTATGTAATAGCGTAGAAACTTTACTAATCCATGAAGATATTGCAAAAACTTTGCTACCTTTAGTGCAAGAGCGTTTAAGTGATGTTGAGCTAAGAGTTTGCGAAAAATCTTGCAAATATTTAACTAGATTTGTTAAAGCAAGCAAAGAAGATTACGAAGATGAATTTGAGGATTTAATCCTAGCGATTAAAATAGTAAGCAATGTAGATGAAGCTATAACTCACATTCAAAAATACAGCACAAATCATTCAGAAGCAATCATTTCAGAAGATTTTACTAATATTAATAAGTTTTTAGATGAGTTAGACTCAGCTTGTATTTATGTAAATGCAAGCACTAGATTTAGCGATGGTGCGGAGTTTGGCTATGCAGCAGAAATTGGTATTAGCACACAAAAGCTTCACGCAAGAGGTCCAATGGGACTTAAAGAACTAACTACTACAAAATACAAAATCATAGGCGACGGACACATAAGAGCTTAAAATTTGTGGAATTTGAATTAGGAATTTAAACCAAATTCCTATTTTAAATTCTTTTAATTTAAAAGTTATGTTAAGTTGGTTTATTTATAATGTTTTACAAAGGAGATTACATGGAAGTAACAATTAAAATAAACGATAACCCACATTTTTTAAAAGCTGTAAAACAATTAGCAAAAGCTTTTAATGAGCCTATTAAAATACAAAAGCAAAAAAGTAATTTAGCTGAATTTTATAAGAGTGATGAGTTTTTAGAAGCTCTAAAAGAAGTAGAAAACGAAGATGTAATTAAGTTTAAAAACTTTGATGAATATAAAAAAGCTATGGATACTGCTAGTGTATGAAATTCATTTATCAAAAACATATAAAAAACAATATGATAAATTAAGTAAAAAAGATAAAGATTTAACTGACAATATAATAAAACGCCTAGCAAACGATGAGGTTTTAGAAGAAAAATATAAAGACCATGCATTACAAGGAAGCCTTAAAGGTTTTAGAGATTGTCATATAAAAAGCGATTTGGTATTAGTTTATAAGAAAGATAAAAACATATTAATTTTAACTTGCGTTAGCATAGCAAATCATAACAATTCATTTAAAAAATAAAATATTAGATTTAATCATAATTTATTTTAAATTCCTATTTCAAATTCTTTGAAAATC